>JANQFU010000046.1 GCA_028277665.1 Alphaproteobacteria bacterium
AAGCCCTAATTAACATAAAAATCGTCATTCCCGCGAAGGCGGGAATCTTTTAGAAACAAAGAATTGAAAGATCCCCGCTTTCGCGGGGATGACGAAAAAAAAGGAATTTGCAGAGGCTCCTTAACAACATCACCCGAACCGCACTCACATCCCCTTCTCGACAAGGACAAGGATAATAGATGTGACGACGAAAAAGAGGCCGTTGCGGACATCGGCTTTTTCGCTCTGGCCGGTTGCGAGATAGAACAGAGAAACCCAGAACGGCGCAGTCATAACGATCGCGACCGCATAGGCCGGGTTCGGCGTATAGGTAAACGCGATATTCTTGGCGATAATCATCAACGTCATGGACAAACCGATCACAAGCCCGGCCGGAAAAAACATCCGCAGGCCCGCGCCGAACGACACTTTACTCCCCGTCCCAAGGGATTTCAGAACAAGAAAAACGGTCAAGGCCAGAGCCTCGATCCACGGAAAGAGAACGATCCCGGAAAAAAGCGGCGACAAATCCATCCCGCATTTAACAAGAAAATTGATCCCGACACTGGCCAGCAGCGCAGGCATAAAAAAAATCATTGCATCTTTGCTGACCGCGCAACGCGCAAGCCGGAAGGTGATGAGGCTCGCCGCACACACAAGAGCCAGAATAATCCCGGCCTTCAAAGGATCGGCGAGAAGCGCGGCGCGGTAATCATGATCCACCGCGAACCAGAGCGCAAAGAGGATCCAGACCGAGAAGGGTTTGAGCCGCGTCGTCACGCCGCCACCAAAACGCATCGCCCCGGTCATGTTCCGGCTGTCGGCAACGAGACAAAAACAGGCAGATATCAGCGGCAAAACATAAAAGAGCGGCTGTTCGGGCCATTCGATAAGAAACAGCGCGGGTGTGAACGCAACCAGCGGCGTCAGGGAACGCCAGAAGACCATGCCTTCCCACGGCATCCGGAAATACTGGTTGGCCGTATAGTAGACCGCCGCGCAAAAACTCCCGAAAAGCGCAGAAATCCACCAGAAATGCTCTCCCAGAAATGTCACCGCCCTGCATCCGTCAGAACGGAAGTTCTGCACCCGCCGGAAGGCCGATTTCTTCCATCAGACGTCTGGAGTGTTCCTGAGTTTGATGATCGGCTTGCTTCCGGGCATCGTTAACGGCTGCCTTGATCAGATCTTCAAGCACGTCTCTTTCATCTGCCTTGATGACAGATGGATCGATACTGACATCGGTCACCTCACCACGGCAACTGGCCGTTACAATAACCATGCCGCCGCCGGCGCGGCCTTCGACAAAGATATTGTCAAGTTCGCTTTGCAGTTGCTGCATTTTTTCCTGCATCATCTGTGCCTGCTGCATCATTTTTTGAAGATTCATGGATTCGAGTCCTCTTCCTCTGTTTCGTGGTCTGTTACGAGTATGTTCGTCTGTATTTCGCCTGACTTGTCATGAAGCGTCAACTCTGCACCCGGATAAAAAGACAAAACAGCCTTAACCACCGGATTCTGGCGGGCGGCATCAAGCTCGGCATCCTTGCGGGCTTGCGCTGCCTGCGCAAGCGTCGGCGCGGCATCGGACGCGCCTCCCTTGAGACTGACAACCCATTGCCGCCCGGAAACCGCTGTCAACGCACGGCTCAAATCATGAGACAGGCGCGCCGGCGCGCCGTCAAGGATCCGGCAGGACAAATGCCCCGGCGCAATGGAAACGGGCTGGACGAAATGCCAGACTTGAGAGGCCAGAATCATTTCGCCGCTTGTCTCAAGAGCCTTCACGATCTCCTCGATCGTCGACAGAGCAGCAGCCTGGCCGTCTTCCTGCGCGTCCTCGGCCGGACGATGATGAACGGCGAGAGCCGCTCCCGCCACCCGGCCACCGCCGCCCGGCAGAGCCTGAAGATGCGCTCTGGACCCGGAATCGGCCCCGGAAAGCCTCCCCCCTGGACTCCCGGAACCATGCCCACTCTCCTGAAGTTTTTTGATCAGCGTTCCCGGATCCGGCAGGTTTGCGGTGAAAATCAACCGCAGAACGACCATCTCAAGCACGGCCTGCGGGTTCGGGGCATGCTGCATCTCGGAAAGTCCGCCCAGAAGAATCTGCCACGCCCGGCTCAACGCAGGCATGCCGAACCGCCGCGCCATATCGCCGAGATGAACGAGTTCCTCAGACGTTAAGGCCGTCCCGGACTCCCCTTCCCCACCGGAAACGACCCGCAGCCGCGTCAACAGGTGAACCTGATCGAGCAAGTCTTTCAAAACGACCATCGGGTCGCCGCCGACGGCATACAAATCGTCAAGGATGCTCAAAGCCGACGCGGCTTCCCCGCGCAGGATCTCGCCAAGAAGATCGGTAATCCGCGCCCGGTCCGCCAGACCCAGCATATCCTTGACCTGTACCGCCGTGACCGTTCCGTCACTCAAGGCGATGGCCTGATCGAGAAGCGACAGCCCGTCCCGGACGGAGCCGTCCGCCGCGCGCGCAATGAGCGCAATCGCCTCCTCTTCAGCTGCAACGCCTTCCTGCTCACAAATCGAGGTATAATGCGGCACGAGCTCCGACACGCCGACCCGGCGCAAGTCGAACCTCTGGCACCGCGACAAAACCGTCACCGGAACCTTGCGAATCTCGGTCGTTGCAAAAATAAATTTCACATGTTCGGGCGGCTCTTCGAGCGTCTTGAGCAGCGCATTGAACGCCGCGCGCGAGAGCATGTGCACCTCGTCGATAATATAGATCTTGTAGCGCGCAGAGCTCGGCGCATATCGGACCCCGTCCAGAATTTCGCGAATGTCGTCCACCCCGGTCCGGGATGCCGCATCCATCTCGATGACGTCGGGATGCCGGTCTTCGGAGATCGCCTGACAGATTTTACAATCATCCGTCGGCCCGGTCGTCGGCCCCGCCGTTCCGTCCGGCCCGGCATAGTTCAGGGCCTTGGCAATAATCCGGGCCGTTGTCGTTTTCCCGACACCGCGAACCCCTGTCAACATAAACGCATGCGCAATCCGGCCGGACGTAATCGCATTTTTCAGCGTCCGGACGAGCGCATCCTGCCCAATCAGATTGTCATCGAAATGCCGCGGGCGATATTTCCGCGCGAGCACACGGTAAACATCCTGTTCTGAAGTTGTCTCATGATCTGTCATAACCCGTTACTTATAGAGCGATTCTTCCCGCCCCTCAAGCAAGAGCAAACACCAATACACAAAGATTTGGCCGAGAAAGGAAAAAGAAAGCGGAAGAAAAGCGGAAGACTGGACGCGACCCGGAGAAATTCGTTACGGCTGCTTCCTTTCGGATCTGACCGGGTTGGCGAAACATCCGCCCGCGCCAGCCTCCCAGCCTCTGTATACCGGACCGCCCGCAGGATTGCAAGACCGCGATAGCGGGCACGCATGACAAAAACGATTGAAAAAATCTCTCTTGTGGCCCCGGATTCGAAGCCGTGCATATTCCTGAAATATCTTGACAGACAGGCGCGCATATTTGTAAGATTGTTTCCATTCCAAAAGACGGACAAAACAGCCATGAAGCTTGAAACGGCAAAAAATGCGGTTCCCTATGCAAGGTTATGGGGAGAACTGGGGCAGGAATGTCGGCAATGCCATGCATTGCCGCTGACCCCGGAAGCGTTTTCAACGCGCATTTTCCGTCTTCACGATCAGGCATCCCCATCTGACAAGGCGAACATGAGTTACGCAGCGGCTCCGGCCTTTTGCTGGCAGGCCCGCTGTTCAGGACGTCAGGTCACGGGCATGTATACAATCTACGGCGCTTATGTTCTGGATACCGATTCTCTGGCGCGCTGGCGTGGATTGCCGGATTTTGAGCGCGAAGTCGTCCTCTGTCCGGATCTTCAAACTGCGCTTGATGCCGCCCGGATCCATAACGACCGTGAAGCGGCGCGGCACGTCGAGGATCTACGCTCCCGTCTCCTGTACGGCATCACCGACTGGGGCGCTCTGCCCTGCCGGATTTACCGTGACGGAACGTTCGAACGTCGCCCGGATCGGCAATATGCCTCTTCAACCCGGCACTAATATCGTTTCGCTTGAAAAAATTCGATTCCACTAACCTTTTGATATAATTTAATTTCGTTGTCCTCCGACTTGTCCGGAGGATCCGTTCTTCCGGTCGCGAAGACTTCGGAATGGATCCTCTGCTTTCGCAGAATATTTTATTGTTTTTCAATGAGTTACGTTTTTTATGAGCGTTTTCCGCCATCTACCATGTTTCAAGCATAGCATAGATCTCTGATTTTGGCGTTGAGGATGACGATCATTTTGCGCATAACCGCGACAAGGGCGACAATCGGTTTTTTGCCGTTTTGCAAGATCCTGTCATAATCCTCTTTGAGGTTCGGGTTGTATCTTATGGCTGACAAAGCGGCCATGAACAAAGCGTTTCGGACAGGCTTACGCCCACCGCGTGTCGCGCGGTATTTCTGCATTTTGCCGCTATCTTTCGGATACGGAGCAAGCCCGACGAGCGCGGCAATCTCTTTGCGGTTCAGCGTACCGAGTTCGGGCAAACCCGCAAGCAAACTCATAGCCGTTGTCCCTCCGATCCCCCTGAACATGATCATGACCTGATATTTTCGCTTCAGATTGTCCGTGTTTTCAACAATTTCAGTCATTTGCTTTTCGACATCTGCGATTTCCGTCCCCAGCGCATCACAAACACGTCCAATCGAATCCTGCAATCGTGCATAACGCGGATGTTTTAAGCGTTGCGTTTCGGCTTTGCGCATATCCAACAGATCCTGCCGACGTGTCTGCAAGTCCTGAAGGGTTTGGAGCGTCTCGTCAGCCGGTTGAAAAATGGAAAGGTTGTCATGGCGTTCGGCCCCGTAACGAGCCAGCGCCACCGCATCCAGGGCATCTGTTTTGCCATTCACGCGGAGGCTGCGGATATAGTGCGCGGCCTTCAAAGGCTGAACCCGGTGCACAGGAGCTCCTGCGTTATGCAGGCTTAAAAGCAGAGCCGTCTCATATCCGCCTGTTGCCTCCAGAACGATGAGGGAATCGGAGAGGATCTCTTTGTATTCACTTACAAAAGCGGCAAAACCTCCGCCGCGATTTTGGAAGCGCTGCGGTTTTGCCGCTTTTGAGTGAACGGCGACATCAAACCAGTCCTTGGACACATCGATGCCGATGTAGTATGTATATGACATGGGGTTTTCTCCTGTGTTTCAGATTGTGTACGGGCGTTAAACCCTTGCTACCATTCAAACGGTAGAAGAACAGTACCGGCGGGAGACCAAGATGACGACGGTCGTTGAGACCACATTGCGAACGGTTGCCCGCCGGTATCTCTGTTTATACCACATTTCAAACACACAATTGCGAGGAAGCCTGCCCCCGCGAAGGCGGGGGAAGCAATCCAGAAAAAGCGTTTAAATCTGTGAGATTCTGGATTGCCGCGCCCGCTCCGCGGGCTCGCAATGACAATTAAGGTGTATAATTTTTATCGCGAAAGACTATATGACTGGATCCCGGCTTTCGCCGGGATGACGTTGGTTTTGTTGGTTTTATAACTTATTCTTATCCATAGTTCAGGTTAATTACATCGACACCTTATGGTGCGTACACTTTTTCAGGCGATGACCCCACCTGCAATAGAGAAACGCTCCCAAAATCATGCCCCCGGCTCTCGGCCGGGCCGGGAATCAGGGCTGCGTGGGCGCACAAGAGAAGGGGCTTAGTGTCGTCCCTTCCGTGTATGTGACTCTGTCAACAATGCAATGCTGCGCACCTGATAATGCCACATAGTTAAACATTGTAGGCGGGTTCGCCTCTCCTTGCAGCGGGGCTATTGCCGGAGCATCTGTTGCTCCCACTGCAAAATGGACAACCGTTGGCGGAGGGGGAACAAGATATTGCGTTGTACTTCCGGGTGTCAAATATTTACCGAGAAAAAGGTTGATGGCTTCGGCTGAACCAATAGGGAGCAGATCATATTTTTCCAGTGTGTGAACGGCAGCATTGGTCACTCCGTAGCGCGTATCCTCTACAATCACTAGCGAACACGTCATGTTATCTGTCTGGCAAACGACAGAAAATCCCTCTTTCAAGTGCCCGTCACGAGTTAATTTCCCAAGGTTTGTTCCCTCACTTAAGGGACCGTTGATTTTTGCGTCTACCCCATAGGCATCCCCTGGTTTAATCGGGTTTGCCGGGGCTTGGATGGATGAAAAATTCGGAATATCTATTCCCATTACGTCTGCGAAATATGCTGCGCCCGCTGCAAGAGCCGCGACAGCAGTCAGACCAATAACCAATCTCTTCATTATTTTATCCCCTCTGCTAACCCCGGATAGGGGCCTCTAGAAAAAGCCTGTTTTCGTCAATCCTTATTATGATGCGGGAAGAATACTCTCGAGATATACGTTATGTCAATAAATATTTCATCCGCAGATAAAAACTTTCCCCTATACCCCGAACACACGGCCGGCGCGGAGTTCGAGGACGCGGTCCATCTGCTCGGCGAGGTCCATATTATGCGTGGCAATGAGGGCCCCCGCGCGCTCTTTGCGGACGACGTTCAGGAGGCTCGCGAAGACGTTCGCGCTTGTCTCCGGGTCGAGGTTGCCGGTCGGCTCGTCGGCGAGGATCAGGCGCGGACCGTTGGCCAGAGCCCGCCCGATGGCAACGCGCTGTTGTTCCCCGCCGGACAGGCGCGCAGGGCGGTGATCCGCCCGCTCCCCAAGGCCGAGCGCGGAGAGAAGATTCATGGCTCGCGCTGTGGCCGTTTTCCTTGAAACCCCCGAGATCATCTGCGGCATCATGATATTCTCGCAGGCCGTAAATTCCGGCAGGAGGTGGTGGGATTGATAAATAAAGCCGATCATATCCCGGCGGATCGCCGTCCGCGCCGCATCGTCGAGTTCCGCGCAGTTCTGCCCGTCAAGCGTCAGGGTTCCGTAATCCGGCGAATCGAGAAGGCCGGCAATGTGGAGAAGCGTTGATTTTCCGCTCCCGCTCGGCCCGACAAGCGCAACGATCTCCCCCGGCTCGATGGACAGGGAAATATCCTGCAGGACGTTCAGGCTCCGCCCCGCCTGCGCATAGATCCGCCGGATTGCACGCATATCAAGGAGGGGCGCATTCGATAAGTCATTCATATGTTGATCTCTTGGCATTAAGCCCTCCGATACTCCAACGAAAGGAAATCAACATCTCCCCTGCGAAGCAATGGGTGAGGGGCAAAAAAGAATAAATGAATCGCGAAGACGCAAAGACGCGAAGAGATTTGCGAAAACTTCGCGCCTTCGTGCCTTCGCGATTCAAAAACAGTTTATCCATCCGCTATAACTCTATTCTATTTTATTGCTCTCACGGGCTTTACACAATTCTGTAGTGGATTGAAACAATTTATTTTTTAACCGCAGGGGCGTAGAGGACGCAGAGAAAGAGTAAAAATAGAACCGTCATCGCGAGCGACCCCGGAGTTTCCGGGGAAGCGTGGCGATCCAGAAAACAAGAGGAAACCCGTATTTTTCTGGATTGCCGCGCCGGAACATCGTTCCGGCTCGCAATGACGAGGAGAAAAAACTCTGCGTCCTCTACGCCCCTGCGGTTAAAAAATGACTTTATATTTCATCTGGTTATATCCTGTTGTCGGGTGGTTTGGTTCTTCCATGGTTATTAAACTTACTCATAACGCAAAGCCTCCACAGGATCCAGTCGGGCCGCGCGCCAGGCCGGATAAAGTGTCGCCCCGAAAGAAAGCGTAAACGCCATGGCAATCACAGCCGTGACTTCGTGCCAGTCAATTTCGGCCGGAAGCTGCGAGAGAAAATAAATCTCTTCGGCGAAAAGTTCCGTTCCGGTCAACGCCTCCAGAACATGTCGGATTTCTTCGATATTCAAGGCAAAAACAATCCCGATCAGAGCCCCGAACAGCGTGCCGATCAAGCCGATACTCGCCCCGGTCAGAATAAAGATTTTCAGAATATTCCGCCGCGTCGCGCCCATCGTCCGCAAAATCGCGATATCCGGCCCCTTGTCTTTGACGAGCATAATCATTGAGGAAATGATGTTAAAGGCGGCGACAAGGATAATCAGCGTCAGGATCAGGAACATGACGTTCCGCTCCACCTGCAGCGCGTTAAAGAGCGACGTGTTCGATTGCCGCCAGTCGGTGAGGCTGACATAACCCTGCGTCGCATCGCGGATCCTTTTCATGGTCGCATCCACGCCGGCCGGATCGTCCGTGATAACCTCGATCGCTGTCACCGACTCCTTCATATCAAAGAAAAGCTGGGCCGAATCGAGCGGCATAAAGATGAAGCTGTTATTGTACTCGTACATGCCCACATCAAAAATCATCCCGACTTCATAGGTTCGGGAGCGCGGAATCTGCCCGAAAGGAGTCGTCCGCGGTTTGGGCGAGACAAGAACGAATTCGTCCCCGACTTCGAGCCGCAGGCGTCCGGCCATGGCCGTGCCGATTGCAACCTTGTTCCCTGAAAAATCCGCCTTGTTTCCGGAGATAATGGATTCGGAAAGAATCGGCTTGTTGAAAAAATCTTCAAAACTGATCGCGCGAACGATGGCCCCGTTCGACACCCCGCCGACGGAAATCAGGGCCTGCGCCTCAATCTGCGGGCTGACATAGACAACCCCGGGAAGATCGACAATCCTGTCCCGAACGGCATCATATTCATAGAGCGGCCCGCTCGCCGCATAGACGTTGATATGCCCGTTCAGGCCGAGAATCCGGGAAATCAGCTCTTGCCTGAACCCGTTCATCACACTCATGACAATAATCAGGGTCGCAACGCCGAGAAGAATGCCCAGAAACGAGAACCCGGCAATCACCGAGACAAATCCCTCGGCCTTGCGGGCCCGGAGATACCGAAAGGCCATGGTGCGCTCAAACGGAGAAAACACGGTTAAAGGAGTCCTTTGCTTTCGAAGAGGGATAAAAAAGAGACGTCATCCCGGACGCTGCTTTCCTCAAGATTTCGAAGAAATCCGCAAAGGAAAGCGCGCGATCCGGGATCTTGAAAACATAAGAGCTCTTTGTCAACAGATCCCGGATACCAAATCTCGCCAAATGAAAATCTTCGATTTTCAAGGCTCGATATAGGTTCCGGGATGACGGCCCGTGGGCAAGCCAGAACCTTGCGTTCTCTGGGCTTCTGTGGTTCAAAATTCATACACTCCCAACAAACTTAGCTGCACGTTCTCTTGTCTCAACTATTCAGAAAATCTTCAAGATCTTTCGTCCCGATAGCCGAATTTACTTTCAAATCGCCGGGCGTCCGGGTGTGAGATCCGGACATGAAGGACCGTCGCGCTTTCGTCTTCGTTTTCGTCTTCGGCCCCATGCCCCCCGCCTGCGCAAACAACCTCGGCGGCGCGCTCATGCAGCCACGATATCGCTTTTCCGTCATGAAAGGGAAGCCTGTATATGCATTCCCGCCATTCCGACATGACGATTTTGGAAATCCGGCCTTTAAGCGTCTCCAGCCCCTGCCCTTTGACCGCCGAGAGCATGACCGTCTGATCCGGCATCCGGGCCGAAATGTTTTGTAATCGCGTACAGGTTTCCGCGTCCAGAAGATCGGTCTTGTTCAGGACCTCGATATAGCCGGGATGCGTCTGCGGCTCGATCCCGAGATCCCGGAGGATGGCCTCGACTTCCGCCTTTTGCGCCGCATGGTCCGGGCGGGAGACGTCCTGAACGTGAAGGATGACATCCGCATATTCGACCTGCTCGAGCGTCGCCCGAAACGCCTCAACAAGATGGTGCGGCAAATCGGCGATAAAACCGACCGTATCGGCCAGAATAACATCCAGTCCTCCCGGAATGCTCATACGGCGCATGGTCGGATCGAGAGTCGCGAAGAGCAGGTTTTCAGCAAAGACATCCGCACCGGTCAGCGTATTAAAAAGCGTCGATTTTCCCGCATTTGTATACCCGACAAGCGCGACGACCGGATACGGCACAGATTCGCGCTTTTTCCGGGCGAGATCACGTGTCTTGCGGATTTTCTCGAGATCTTTTTTGAGCTTGACGATTTTCTCGGAGATCATCCGCCGGTCGATCTCAATCTGGGTTTCCCCCGGGCCGCCCATAAAGCCGGCCCCGCCGCGTTGCCGCTCAAGGTGCGTCCATGACCGCACAAGGCGCGAACTTTGATATTCAAGCGCGGCCAGCTCAACCTGAATACGCCCTTCTTTTGTTTGTGCGCGCTCGCCGAAAATCTCAAGGATAAGGCCGGTCCGGTCGATCACCTTCGCAGACCATGCCCGCTCCAGATTGCGCTGCTGGATCGGGCTGAGCGGGTGATTGACGATAATCACATCCGGAGAGAGCTCTTCCGCACGCCCGGCGATTTCCTCCACCGCACCGGAGCCCAACAACGTGCCGGGATTGACGCGGGAGACCCCCGGCGCAGCGACTTCCGCAACATCCAGAAAGATCGCCCGCGCAAGGCCGCAGGCTTCATCAATCCGGTCCGCCGTTTCTTTCGAGGCGCGCGATTGCCGCTCTTTGGAAAAGAGCGGCTGTACGATGATCGCTGTTGCAGTAAAGGCCGGCAGATCAGTCTTTATCTGTTTCTGTGTCATAAAGCTGGAGAGGACCGCCCGGCATAATCGTGGAAATTGCGTGTTTGTAGACAAGCTGAACATGCGCATCCCGCCGGAGGAGCAGACTGAAGTTATCAAACCATGTGACCATGCCCTGAAGTTTCACGCCGTTGACGAGAAAAACCGTCACATTCATTTTTTCTTTGCGGATTTTATTGAGAAATACGTCCTGTACATTCTGATTTTTGTCGCTCATTTTTATAATTATCCTTGTTTTGCTTTTCTTCTTTTTTGGCGGCTAATAATTATGTTATCTACTTAAAATAGATTTTGTCCTGTGGTTTTAGACGAGATCCAGTCTTGATGCAAGTCATTGAATGTCGCGTAGCATACGAGTGTTTCGATAAGATTTTCGGTCGTCTCGCCGTCTCCCTCAAGATCTTCAAATAATCTCTTGCGCATTTCATCTCCGGCAATCAGGACGAACGGCATGCCGGCCGTGCGGGTGCAGAGATAATCTGTGATGGTATCTCCGAAATACAGGCATTTTTTTGTATCCGCCTCCCCTATGGCCTTGAAAAGCGGGGCTGGATCCGGTTTATCGGCGGGGGCGTCCCCTGCCCCGACGACGGCGGAAAAACGATCTTCCCAGCCCAGAGCCGCGACTTCCTGACGCAGCACCGCGCCTCTTTTATTAGAGACAAGGACGGCCTTGCGTCCCTCTTCCCGGATGAGATCCAGAAAAGCGCGCGCCCCCGGCATTTCAACAACATCGCGGGAGAAATCTTTTTCGGTTTCGATAAAACGATACAGCTCCTGCATGGCCTCTTCCGCGCGCGCGCCGAACTGGATCGGATAGCTGTGCTTTGCCGTCCACCTTGCATAGGTCAGGAATTCCGTCTCGTTTAATTCCGGCAACCCGAACAGGGTCCGCACATGATTATGCGCTCTGATAATGAAGGGAAACGTATCGACCAGCGTGCCGTCCCAGTCGAAAACAAGCGTATCGTAGGTTTGAAAATCCATATTCCCCCGGATTAAAACAGATCGACCTGTACACAGAAAAGCTTTTCAACGTCGTGGACGCTGCCCTGAGACGCGAGAACGATCATGTGATCGTTGGGGCGGATGATCGTTTCTCCCCGGGGCATAATGACGTCACTGCCGCGGACGATCGCGCCGATCCGGACGTCTTCCGGAAACGTGATGTTGGCGATTTTCTTGTTTGCGAGCTCCGCGGTTTCCGAAACCTCGGCCTCGATAATCTCGGCAATGCCGTCATGAAGGTTATAGACGGCCTTGATCCGGCCTCTCCGGACGTGGCGCATGATCATCGAGATGGTCGTTGCGCGCGGCGAAACCGTCGCATCGATCTCGAGCGGCCCTGTCAACGAGGGATAGGCCGGATTGTTGACGAGCGTGATCACGCGGCCGCAGCCGTGTTGTTTGGCCAGAACAGAGCCCAGAATATTCGCCTCGTCATCGTTGGTGACGGCGATAAGCGTTTCCACGTGGGCGATATCGATCTCCCGCAACAAATCCTTGTCGAGCGTATCGCCGTGCAGGACGATAACTTCTTCCATCATTTCGCTGATTTCGCGGGCGCGGGCCTCGTTTTTCTCAATCAGCTTGACGGACAGGCCCTTGTGCTTGTGGATCAACCGTTCGGCCAGGCTGAGACCGATATTTCCGCCTCCGGCGATCACGACGTTCCGCGCTTTTTGCTCTTCGTGGCCGAAGGCCTCGATCGCCCGTTTGACATGGGCGGCGTCGACGCAGAAAAAGACTTCGTCTCCGACATAGATCTGGTCGTCCGCGCCGGGGATGATTGTCTCAAGCCCGCGTTCGATCGCCACAATCGAGAGATTGAGGTTCGGAAAAAGCGTGGAAAGCTGACGCAACGGCGTGTTGACCGCCGGGCAGTTTTCGCCGCATAAAACGCCGACGACATAAACGGCCCGGTCCGCAAGCGGCAAAACCATCGTCGTCCCGGGGGTCATCAGACGCTGGTCGATAGCCTCGGCGACCGATTGTTCGGGCGAAATAATCACGTCGATCGGCATATGCGCCCGGCTGAACAGGTTACTCCATGCAGGGCCGAGATAGTTCTGTTCCCGGATCCGCGCGATTTTCTTTGGAATGCCGAACAGGGAATGGGCAACCTGACAGGCGATCATATTCACTTCGTCGAAATGCGTCACGGCAATGATCATATCCGCGTCCGGCGCGCCGGCATATTCGAGCGTTGCCGGATGAGAGGCATAGCCGTGAATCCCGTGAACGTCGAGTTCGTCGTTGATTTCATTGATCAGGCGCGCATCGGAATCGATTACGGAGACGTCGTTGGCCTCCCGGGAAAGATAACGGGCGATACTGTATCCGACCTGTCCGGCGCCGCAGATAATAACACGCATGCTTGTTTTCTAACCCCGGGAAGCTGAGGTGGTGGTAGCGGCCGGCGAAGAATCGGATGAAGACGAAAACGATGCCTTCCGTCCGGGATTTGCATTGGCCGCCGTGCTTTTGGATATGCTTAAAAATTTAATTTTCCGATGCAGGGCAGAACGCTCCATTCCAATAAACTGTGCGGTCTTGGAGATATTCCCGCCGAAGCGTTCAAGCTGGGCCATCAGGTACAACCGTTCAAAAAGCTCCCTGGCTTCACGCAAAGGATGAGGCAGGAAGGCAGAAAAATCGTCGCTGTGTTCCCTGTTTTTTGAAAAACCATGCATATTCTCGGAATCGGGGAATCGGGCCGGCTGAACGTGCAGATCGGGAGGCAGATCTTCCGGCGCGACAGGACGGTCTGTTCCCCCGCCCATTATCATGATCCATTCAACCACGTTACGCAATTGGCGGACGTTTCCGGGCCAGTCATGCCGTTGAAGGAAACGCCCGGCTTCTTTAGAAAAAGCTCTGACCGGACATCCCGCGTTCCGGCAATATTCCTCTGCAAAATATCCGGCAAGCGGCATAATATCCTCTCCGCGTTCCCGTAACGGCGCAAGCGCGATCGGCACGACATTCAAACGGTAGTAAAGATCTTCCCGGAATCGTCCCCGACAGATCTCTTCCTGAAGATCCTTGTTCGTTGTCGAGATCACTCTGACATCAACATAAACAAGACTTTGATCGCCAACCCGTCTGAAACGTTGCTCCTGAAGGACGCGCAGAATTTTGCCCTGGGTTTCCATGGGCATATTCGAAATTTCATCAAGCAGGAGTGTTCCTTCATGTGCCTGTTCGAGCATTCCCGGCGATCCGCCCGCACGGCCGAACAATTCCGTCTCCAGACGATCCGGACCTAGGATCGCGCAGTTTACAGCGATATAAGGCCCCTGCGCCCGTCCGGATTTTCGATGGATCTGGCGGGCAACCACGTCTTTTCCGGTTCCGGGATCTCCCGTAATCAGAACGCGGCTGTTCGTCGGCGCTATTTTATCAATCATATGGCGGATGCTCAGCGTTTCGGAAGATTCGCCGATCATATGCGAGGAAATTTCCGTCTTTTCGCGCAGGCGTTTATTTTCCGAGAGTAAACGAGCGTTCTCAAGGGCCCTGTTGATCAGAACGAGAAGCCGGTCGCTCTTAAAAGGCTTTTCCAGAAAATCATAAGCTCCGTATTTCAGGGATGTCACTGCCGTTTCGATATTGCCGTGACCGCTGATCATTAAAACCGGGAGACCGGGGTGCGTAGCTTTAATTTGTTTCAGAACGTCAATTCCACCCTGCTCGCTGCCTTGAAGCCAGATATCAAGGATAATCAGATCGGGGGCCGGTTTTCCTGCCACAGCGATGAGCGCATCGTAAGAAGTTGAAACAGAATCAACCGCATACCCTTCATCTGTTAAAATACCGCTGATCAAGTGGCGGATATCTTCCTCATCATCGACGATCAGGATGCGGCTCATGCGCGTTTCTTCTCCTGCTGCGATTCAACAAAATTGCGACCTGAATGCGATTCCGCACCGGATGCATTCTCATTAACGATATGGCACGTTGCCGACGGAATGACAAGGGTCACAAGCGCTCCGCCCTCGTCATCGTGCAAACAAAAAGATTCGCTCCCTTCCACATGCTTGGCAAGTAACGGCGAATACCCGAGAATGAGTTGGCCGGCATGGTCTTCCATGATCTTTTTGACAATGGCAAGCCCCAGTCCTGTGCCCTTTTCCTTATGGGTTACATAAGGCTCAACGAGAGAATCTGCGGGCGAATGTGCGGGCAGACCGCACCCGTTGTCACGCACCATAAGATAATAGGAATCTTCGCCTCCCAAAAGACCGATCCGAAGAAAGCCGTCCCCGGCTTCCGGTTCGCGGCAGGATTCGTTGTCACACATATGAATGGCATCAACGGCGTTCTGGATCAGGTTGTTCAATGCCTGGCGGATCTGCCGGGAATCACAGAACGCCATAGCCGGCTTCTCAACCTGACACTCATACGTCATCCGGATTTCCGGATAAGCCTGTTTATGAAAGGTAATCTCATCACAAATGAGCGTATCGAGATCCTGCTGCTCCAGATCGGGTTCCGGCATCCGCGCAAAAGAGGAAAATTCATTCACCATCCGGCCGATATCCTCGACGTGGCGGATGATCGTGTCCGTACATTTTTCAAAAATTTCAGGCTCGTCTTTAATCTCTTTCAGGTATTTCCGGCGCAAGCGTTCGGCCGAAAGCTGGATCGGGGTCAACGGATTTTTAATCTCGTGGGCGATCCGCCTTGCGACATCGGCCCAGGCGGCCTTTCTCTGGGCGGCTTGAAGTTCCGTAATATCGTCAAATGTGATGACCGCTCCGAATTTCTGTTCTCCGATATGTTCAATAGCGATCCGGATATGAAGATTTCTGCGTCCGCCTGCCGATGTCAGATAAGGCATTTCCGTCTGGGTCAGGCGCGCCGGGCGATTATAGGCCTGCACGAGAGCCGCGGAAAGATCGGGAAGAAATTCAAGAATATTCCGTCCGACCAGGGCGTCCTGCCCCATATCGAACAGATCCGCCGCCGGTCCGTTGGCAAGACGAATTGTCCCGTCCGCTTCAACGCCGAGAACGCCGGACGATACTCCGGAAAGCACGCTTTCGATGAAGTGACGCCGCTGATCAAGTTGGCGGTTGACTTCCAGAAGATCGTTCCGGTGTTCCTGAAGCTGGGCGGTCATCCTGTTGAACGCGCGGGCCAGATAATCCAGCTCATCAATGGCTTTCCCTTCTTCCGCCCGCGCGGATAAATCCCCGCTGCGCACGCGCTCGGCCATGCCGATCAGAGACTGGACGGGCGAGATGATTTGCTGCGCAAGAAAAAGACCGAGCCAGATCGCCGCGAAGGTCAGGAGCATCGCGACCATGACATAAATCATCGTCAGCATGACCTGAAGATCCGAGTAGCGGCCCTGAAATTCCTCGTATTGTTCGGCGGCTTGCCGGGTTGTATCGACGTGTGAGAGAACCTGCGGATCGACCATGCGGCCGACGAAGAGGTAACTGTCCACGAAATTGCTGAGCTTGAGAAGTGCGCGCACCCGGTCGTCACTCCCCGCCGTCATCATCACGACTTCTCCGGTGCGCGCCCGGGCCCGGTCGATATCCGGAAGGTCTTCGAACTCCATTGTAAATGTCAGGCCGGCCTGTGCGAGGACGCGGCCGGCACTGTCGAAAACCATAGCTTCCGAAAGATTCCGTAAAAGGGATTGCGTATGCATCAAACGGTCGAAAGCGGGGGGATTGTCGATCAGCAAATGCGCCTGACGATCAAGGTCGTTCGCCATCGCAAGGGCATCCGCCCGGATAACCTGCTGATGCTCCTCCAGATAGGCTTCGGCCACGGCCTGACTTTCCTGCACGGCCGTGCTCACGCGCTGGCTGAACCAGTTCTGAACGCCGTAATGAAAGAAAAAAGCCGAGAAAATCGTCATGATGATCGCGGGAACCGCCGCAAGAAGGCTGAAAATCACGACAAGCCGTACATGAAGCTGCGTCCCCGGTATCCCTTTGCGCCGGCTGCTCCACAGCTCAACCAGCCGCCACGCCGTCAACGTGACAAGCCCGAGCAAAAGGACAAGATCGATGTTCAAAAGCCAGAAGACCCGGTTACTGCTTCCCTCGCCCGAGACGGCATCCGTCAGCGCTGCATAAGTCGCACCGCCCGCGATCACGACGGCGGCAATCAAAACAAAAGACAGCCGCGTCCGCCATGACCTGTGCATCACAGTGTCGAGCCACGTCTTCGCTTTGCGGGTGATCAGCGCGGGATTGCCGTTTGTCATGGAATTGCCTATGTATACGAACGAACCCAGAGTAAAAGAGCGCAAAGAAAAAAGCAAGACGCACTATGGAAACGAAAGGCATTCATCTTCTTCTGGTCGCCGCAGGAAAAGGCGTCCGTGCGGGAGGAAACCTCCCCAAGCAATATGCGCCGGTTGCGGGAAAACCGGTGCTGCTGCGAACGCTGGAGGCTTTCCAGGCAATCCCGGGGCTCGCCCTTGTGTCTGTGCGCGTCGTCATTCATCCGGATCATAAGGCCCTGTTCCACGCCCTCGATCTTCCGGACGGCCTGATCGCCATTCATGGTGCGGACGAACGAATGGAAAGCGTCTTCAGTGGGCTATCGTCTTTTTCTGATTCGGATAATGATGATTTTGTTCTGATCCATGATGCCGTGCGTCCGGTGCTACGACCTGACCCGGTTTTGCGCCTCCTTGAGACCCTTTCCGGTCAAGTGCAAGCGGCGACGCTGGCTCTTCCCGTGACGGATACGCTCGTGAAATCGGACGCACAAGACAATCTGCGCGATAAGCTCGACCGCGCACATGTCTGGCGAATGCAGACACCGCAGGCCTTTAAGATCGGAGCGATCCGGGAAGCGCATGCCCGCGCGCGCGATGAGGGCCTTTTCTTTACGGACGATGCCACCCTCGCCCGGCATTACGGCCATGACGTCAAACTCGTCCCCGGAGATCCCGATAATATAAAACTCACCTATCAAGAGGATTTTCAAAAGTTGGAACAGATTCTTGAACGGAAAACGTCAAGCTATATCTCAAGAACCGCGAGCGGGTTCGACGTGCATGCCTTTTCTGTTGACCCGGCCTCCGCCGCGCAAGTCCGTCTGTGTGGCGTTGACCTCCCCGCCCCGTATCCGCTCAAGGGGCATTCGGACGCCGATGTCGGCTTGCATGCCTTGACCGACGCCATTTTGGGAACCATCGCCGCCGGAGATATCGGGGAACACTTCCCGCCATCCGACCCACAGTGGAAAGGCACGGACAGTGCCGTTTTTCTGGCGCATGCCTGTCACCTCCTGCGCGCAAACGGCGGCATTCTCGATTTTCTGGATGTCACGCTCATTTGCGAAACACCGAAGATTTCACCCCACAAAGACGCCATGCGCCGCCGGATCGCAGAGATATGCGCGCTGTCAATGGATCAGGTCAGCGTCAAAGCCACGACGACCGAAAAACTGGGCTTTACCGGCCGGAAAGAAGGAATCGCCGCCCAAGCCTGCGCGAGCGTCCGTGTCCCCATGCCGTCGTCGCTGCCGCCGTCTTCTACCGCCTGTTAACGCCGGTCCACGGCCGGGTGCCGCGAACCTCTGAAACGCTGCGCACATCAAGATTTTTTGTAACGATCACAGACCCGCTCTCCTTCAGCGTCTTCCGGTCGAGCCGGATTTTCGGATGCGTACAGATCCATTCCGGCACCCGCCGGTCGGAGACAATCACATCCGCCCACGCACATTCCGTCTCCAGAGCGTAGGAATGACGCAGGTAACTGACCTTCACGTTCTCCGCCCCCACAACCGCGCGGCAGGCGTCCGGATCACAGAAAAGCCGGCTTCCTTCTTCCTCCTCCATGCGGTCCCAGCGAAGCGGCGAACGGCCATAGGCATGCCGTTCGCTCCAGATCCCGATAGCAAAACGATCGTTGACGCGGTTCAGAAGGTGCAGGTTTGCATCATCGTCACGATACGCAATTTGCGCACCGGATGAAGACACAAGCAAAAGCGGTTGAAACAGCTTCATCATCAGACATGCGGCAATGAACAGACACAGAGCCGCGATTGCAGCGCGGGCGGAGCGCAACATCACGGCAAGCGCAAGCACAAAAGACATGAGCGCAAATGCCGCCCCCGGAATCGCCAGCACATAAAGCCGCGCATAGGGAAGTCCGGCGACCCAGTCGGCGGATTTGAGAATCAGGGAAATCCCCGCCCCGCCGGCCTGAAGAACGAGCCCCTGTACGGGGTCGGGAAAAACCATGGCGAGATAATTCACAAAGACCGCCGGCATGACAAACGTCGTCAAAATGGGCATGGCCAGAATATTCCCGGCAAGCCCCATCAAAGACAGGCGGTTGAAATGATAAGCCGCGAAAGGCATGGTCGCGAGCCCGGCGATAAAAGACGTGGCAAGGAGCGAGGCGAAAAAGAGGATGAAGCGTCCGGCCCATCCGCCCGCTCTGTATCGATCCGCCCACCATGCCCGGGTGCGCTCATAAAACGCAACCAGAGCCCCGACCGCGGCAAAGGACATCTGAAAACTCGCCGAGAGAAGACTTTCCGGAAAAATGAGCAGAATGAGCACCGCCGCAACGGCAACGAGCCGGAGCGAAATCGGCGAGCGATCAAGCAAAACGGCCGTATAAACGGCAGCGCACATCATTAACGCCCGCAAGGTTGGAATTCCCGCCCCGACAAGAAACGTATATCCGGCCGCGGCCAGAATGCCGGCAACCGCCGCCCATTTCTTGATCGGATAGCGCAAGGCCAGCCCGGGGATCGCCGCAAGAAGAAAGCGCAGCGCAAAAAAAGCGATCCCGGACATCAGGCCAACATGCAAGCCGGATATTGCGAGAATGTGCGCGATCCCGGCATCCCTGAGATCGTCTTGCACGCCGGCCGGGATCTCGCCGCGTTCCCCGGTTGCAAGCGCAACGAAGACCGCCCCCTCCATCCCGCCCAGATGGACACGGATCCGCTCCGCAATTTTCTGGCGCGCCGTCTCAAAAAAGACGCCCCGTTCCAAGGAGGGCGATATAATTTCCGGAGCCCGGTAAGCGTAGCCAAATCCGCCGATCCGCTTAAACCAGGCATAACGCTGAAAATCAAATCCGCCGGGCACGACCGGCGGTGACGGCGGATTGACGTTTCCAAGAAACCGCCATTTCTGGCCCGCGTGCGCAGCCTCGGAAAGCGTATGAAACTTGACCCGGATCCGCTCCGGCGTGTCGCCGCCCTTAAGTCTTTCGATTCGTAGACGGTCCAGAGTGACGCGGGCCGCCTCGCCATCCTGATATTCAATATCAATCACCCGGCCTTCAATCTCGCGCGGCCCGGTTTCCTTGAGGAGAACCGGCGCAGATACCAGGTCCGTGCGAAACTGCGCGGCGGCAAATCCAATCACAAAAACAAGAAGCGCGGCGCCGATAGAGCGCAGGCGCGGGATCGGAAAGTTCGCGATCCGTGTCATCGTCAGGAAAAACGCCGCACAAAGCAACGTCCCCGTCACAGCAAAACCGGGCTCGTGAGGCAGGGCGAAATACGTCCCGATCCCGCCGGCCAGCAAGAATGGCGCAAGATAAAGGGGACGAACCCGCTCGGCCGTTTTCGTAAAAAGGGCATTGATCGAGGCGGGCAGAGGCCTTATCGTCTGTGCGCGGTCCGGAGCTTCGGTTGACATGAACACGACTGTACCCGGATCAGGGACAAGAGATAAGAGAGAAAACGACATTGGATGCAACTGTCCGGGAAAATGGTTAATGCCTTCAAAATCGTAACCCCGGGCAAGAAAAACCTCCGCGTAAGCGGAGATTTTGCGCAGAACCGGGGTCTTTGGGTGAAGATCCCGGATATCAAGTCTCGCCTAAGTTCCGGGATTGCGTATGCGGTTAAAAATGTAGTTATCTAAAGACACTAGGAGTTCTGAGTTATGACGATTGTCACCCGTTTTCCGCCCTCACCGACCGGATTTATGCATCTGGGCAATGCCCGCACGGCCCTGTTTAACTGGCTGTACGCACGCCACACAGGCGGAAAATTCCTCGTCCGGATTGAGGACACGGACCGCAAACGCCATTCCGAAGAGGCCGTCGCCGCGATTTTCCGCGGGCTGGAATGGCTGGGACTGGACCGGGATAACGAGATTGTGCCCTCCCAATATGAATGCCGTGACCGGCATATCGCCGTCGCCAAAGAACTTTTGGCCGCCGGAAAAGCCTATTATTGTTATTGCAGCGAAGAGGAACTGACCCAAATGCGCGAAGACGCCAAAGCGCAAAGCCGTCCGGTCAGTTACGACCGCTGCTGGCGGGACCGCGATCCGTCCGAGGCTCCGGAGGGGATTGCCCCTGTCATCCGGATCAAAGCTCCGATTGAAGGTGCCTCAACGCTCACGGATCTGGTTCAGGGCGAAATCACCGTTGAAAACCGCAATCTCGATGATTTTATCATCCTGCGCAGCGACGGCTCGCCGACCTATATGCTCTCCGTCGTTGTCGACGACCACGACATGGGCGTGACGCATGTCATTCGCGGAGACGATCACCTCAATAATATTTTCCGCCAGAGGGTCCTCTCTGACGCAATGGGCTGGAACTTGCCCGCCTACGCACACCTGCCGCTTATTCATGGCCCGGACGGCGGAAAACTCTCCAAGCGTCACGGGGCCCAGAGCCTCGAAGATCTTCAGGACCTCGGCTATCTGCCCGAAGCCGTTTTTAACTATCTCCTGCGGCTCGGCTGGTCGCATGGAGATGATGAGATTATCTCCCGCCAGCAAGCCATTGACTGGTTCGATGTCGCGGATGTGAACAAGGCCCCTGCCCGCTTTGACTTCGACAAACTCGATTCCCTGAACGCCCATTATATCCGCGAGGCGAACGCCGCGCGTCTGGTGGATCTGATCTGCGCCCGATATGAGGTTCATCCGACCCCGGAACAAAAAAGCCGGATTCTGGCCGGGATCGACGACTTGAGAGACAGGGCGAGCCGCATTCCGCAACTTGCTGAAGAAGCGTATTTTTACGTGAAGCCGCTCCCGTTTGATTATACGGATAAGGCCAAAAAAGCCCTTTCCGATGACACCGCGCCGGACGCTTTGAAGGGTCTGCGCGCGATCTTTGAAACGCTTGAACCCTTCACGGGCGAGGCCATCGAGCAAGCCTGCCGGGATCTGGCGGATACGTCCTTCGACGGCAAGCTCGGCAAGGTCGCAATGCCCCTGCGCGCTGCGCTCACAGGCACGCATATCTCCCCGCCGATCTTCGCCGCCGCAGCCTACATGGGCCGTAAAGAGGCTCTGCAACGCATCGACGCGGCGGGATGACGGAAAAGGGTGCGAGATGTATGCACGTGCGCATATGCCTGTAGACACTTTGGCATAGTGCTCTATCTTGATAGGAGGTTTTCTTTTTCACGGAGAGAGGGTCCTCTATGTCCGATCAGCACCACCAGCCCCAAAAGACATTCACGATCACCAATGACGAGACCGGCGAGAGCTGGGTTCTCCCGGTTGTCGAGGGGACCGTCGGCCCGCCCGCCGTAGACGTGCGGAAATTTTATGCAGAGACTGGTCATTTCACCTTCGATCCGAGCTTTACCTCGACGGGGAGCTGCAAATCCCGGATCACCTTTATCGACGGAGACGAAGGGATCCTGATGTACCGCGGATACGACATCAAGGAGCTTGCCGAGAAAAGCACCTTCCTCGAAGTCTCGTATCTCTTGCTTTACGGAGACCTCCCGAATAAAGCCGAAATGGATGATTTTCATCACACCATCACCTATCACACGATGGTGCATGAGCAGATTATCAACTTTTTCAGAGGATTCCGGCGAGATGCGCACCCGATGGCCGTCATGTGCGGCGTCGTCGGTGCCTTGTCCGCGTTCTATCATGACTCGCTTGATATCTGGGATCCGCGTCAGCGCGAAATTTCCGCGCACCGCCTGCTCTCCAAAATGCCGACGCTCGCCGCGATGAGCTACAAATACGGGATCGGCCAGCCTTTTATCTACCCGCGTAACGATCTGGGCTATGCTGAAAATTTCCTGCATATGTGCTTTTCCGTCCCGGCGGAGGATTATAAATGCTCGCCCACCATTGCGCGGGCGATGGACCGGATCTTTATTCTTCACGCGGACCATGAGCAGAACGCCTCAACCTCCACCGTTCGACTGGCGGGCTCGTCGCAGGCCAATCCGTTCGCCTGTATCGCCGCCGGCATTGCCTCGCTCTGGGGCCCCAGTCACGGCGGAGCCAATCAGGCCGTGCTCGAAATGCTCTCGGAGATCGGCTCCAAAGACCGCATTCCCGAATTTCTGGAACGTGCAAAAGACAAGGACGATTCGTTCCGCCTGATGGGATTCGGACACCGCGTCTATAAAAACTATGATCCCCGCGCCGAAGTCCTGCGCGAATCCTGCCATGAAGTGTTGGAAGAGCTTGGCGTCAGTGACGACCCGATGCTGGAACTTGCCATGGAACTGGAGCGGATCGCGCTTGAAGATCCCTATTTCGTCGAGCGCAAGCTCTACCCGAACGTGGACTTCTATTCAGGGATCATTTTGAAAGCCATCGGCTTCCCGCCAAACATGTTCACGGTGCTTTTCGCGCTCGCCCGGACGATCGGCTGGATTTCACAATGGAAAGAGATGATCGAAGAGCCCGCGCACCGTATCGGCCGCCCGCGTCAGGTTTATACCGGCCCGACCGCCCGGCCATATGTGGACATGGGCAAGAGATAAGCCGCCTGCCCCAGCAAAAAAGAAAGAGGCAGGCGGGGCCGAGGGAATCGTTACGCCGCCTTGCTGTGGCTCGCAATCGCAACATTCGCATCACGCAGGAAGCTTTCCCCGGAAAACTGCGCCGCTTCGCCCAGTTCGTCCTGAATGCGCAGGAGCTGGTTGTACTTCGCGATCCGGTCGGAACGGGACAAAGAGCCCGTTTTGATCTGCCCGGCATTGGTCGCAACGGCAAGATCGGAGATCGTCGCGTCTTCCGTCTCTCCCGAACGGTGGGAAAGAACGATCCCGAACCCGGCGCGTTTGGCCATTTCGATGGTCTCCAGCGTTTCGGTCAAGGTTCCGATCTGGTTTACCTTGATCAGGATTGCGTTCGCCGCGCCGATCTCGATCCCTTTGGCCAGACGGCGGGCGTTTGTCACGAAAAGATCGTCCCCGACAAGCTGAACCCGGTCGCCAATCGCGCGGGTCAGGTTCACCCAGCCGTCCCAGTCGTCTTCGTCGAGGCCGTCCTCGATTGAGCAAATCGGATATTCGTTACACAGTTCTTCATAATAGCGCACCATCTCGTCGGAAGACAGGACCCGCCCTTCTCCGGCCAAATTGTATTTGCCGTTTTCGTAGAACTCGGCGGATGCCGAATCAAGCGCGATCCGGATATCCTGTCCCGGCTTGTATCCGGCGTCTTCGCACGCCCCCATGATGTAATCGAGGGCCTCACGCGGGGAATTGACGGCCGGGGCAAACCCGCCTTCGTCACCGACATTCGTATTCATACCGGCTTTCGAAAGACGCTTTTTCAGCGCATGAAAAATCTCGGTCCCGGCCCGCAGGGATTCGCCGAAATCCGCCATCGAAACCGGCATGATCATAAACTCCTGAAAATCGACCGGGTTGTCGGCGTGCTTGCCGCCGTTAATGATGTTCATCATCGGCGTCGGCAGAACATGCGCAAAACTGCCGCCGACATAACGGTAAAGCGGCATGTCCAGCTCTTCCGCCATGGCTTTCGCAACCGCGAGAGACACGCCGAGGATCGCATTCGCGCCGAGCTTTCCTTTGTTTTCCGTCCCGTCGAGATCGATCATCATCCGGTCGATCATGATCTGCTCGCTCGCCTCAATCCCGAGAAGAGCCTCATAAATCGGCCCGTTCACATTCTGTACGGCCTGCAGAACGCCTTTTCCGCCGTAATAACCCTTGTCGCCGTCCCGAAGCTCGACGGCTTCATGCGCGCCCGTGGAGGCCCCGGACGGCACGGCCGCGCGACCCCGTGCCCCGCTTTCAAGCGTCACCTCGACTTCGACCGTCGGGTTACCGCGGCTGTCCAGAATCTGGCGGGCACTGATATCGATAATAGCTGACATAATTCTCTCCTCTATTCTATTGTGAATCGTCGTTAGGGCATGATGGTCAGGATTTGGCAATTTCGTCAATATGCATCAGTTTCTCCAGAAGCGGTTTCATGTCTTCCAGACGGACCATGTTCGGGCCGTCCGAGGGGGCACTGTCCGGATCGTCATGCGTTTCCATGAAGACACCGGCCACGCCGACGGCAACGGCGGCCCTGGCAAGAACCGGAACCATCCGGCGGTCGCCGCCCGTCGACGTCCCGAGCCCGCCCGGCTGCTGGACGCTGTGGGTCGCGTCGAAAATGACCGGATATCCGGTCTCCGCCATGGTCGGCAAGGCGCGCATATCCGATACAAGCGTATTGTAGCCGAAGCTCGCGCCGCGCTCGCAGAGCATGAGATTCTCATTTCCGGTGCTGGCAATTTTCGCCGCGACGTTTTTCATGTCCCACGGCGCAAGGAATTGGCCTTTTTTGACATTGATTGCCTTGCCCGTCTGCCCCGCGGCCAGAAGAAGATCCGTCTGGCGGCACAGAAAGGCAGGGATTTGCAGCACGTCGACATGCGGGGCCACTGCGGCGCATTGCTCGGCCGTGTGGATATCCGTCAGGACCGGCAGACCGAAGGTTTTGCGAATTTCGTCGAAGACCGGCATGGCGGATTCAAGCCCGATTCCGCGCTGTCCGGAGATCGAAGAGCGATTGGCTTTGTCATAGGACGTCTTAAAAATCAGGGGAAGATTCAGGCCTTCGCAGAGCTTCACAAGGGACTCACACATGAACATCGCATGATCCCGCGATTCCATCTGGCACGGCCCGGCAATCAGGGTCATGGGCCGGTCGTTTGAAATCTCTATCGTGCCGGTCTTTACGGTTTTAGGGCGGGTCGCCGTCATGCGGGGAAGATCCTTTCAGGCAATGGGATGCGTTTCCCCGATAAGATAAGGACCTTCAGGGAGAAAAGAAACCCCCTGAAGGTGAAAAGATACTTATTCAAAAGGCGTCTGGTCGTGATCCTGCAGCCCGTAGGACGCAGCCTGCGCATCGCGGTCCAGTTCATTGAGCCGGGCGAGTGTGGCCAGCCCGCGATCCCGGGACCCCCGCGCCGCGCGGGCCTTGAACCGGGCATACACGTCGAATTCCGTAATTCCGATCGTCGCCCATTCGAGGAAGAGCTGGTTGACGCTGAGTCCCCGTTCCGCGGCGAGCGCCTTCAGGCGGTCTGCCTTATCGTCCGGCATGCGAATGGTCAGTGTTGCCATGTCCTAGTCCTCCTCTTACTCTTTCTTTTAATGTTGACGTTGTTCCGATTTTTCCCGCAGATACTCGACGGGAGAGATGATCCTTAACGTGTCGAACAGAAGGTCCCCGCCCCGGAAATCCCGTTCGTTCCACGTGATGAGGCGCGACGCCCCGCCCGCAAGGGCCAGTTCCACCACATGATTGTCCCCTTCATCCCGAAGGTTGGGACGCCATCTGTACTGGACGCTGACCCAGCGACAGATCGACATAAAGTCATCCAGAAAATCCTCGCGTTCCCCGGCGGACAAAAGCGCATATTCAAACAATCCATCCCGGCAAAGCAGGCTTTCATATTCGAAACACAGCGCATCCCCCATCAGCGGTTCGATTTTTCCCGTAAAGGCGTCCTCGAAGATTTTGCGGCCAACCCCGCCGCCCCGCATCAGGGCCCCGACGAACACATTGGTATCTATCACGACCTTCATCGATCATCTCCCTTATAAGGTAGCATATACGCCATCACTGTGCAATCAAAAAATATCAAAAAAAGAAACGCAGGATTACTCGCCCAGTTTATTCTGGGACAGCAAATGCGAACAAGAGGCTTGATTGGCGTCAGCCGCGATCGCAGACCAGTCACTCTGGCTCAGCGTCTGGAGGTGGCGGGGTGTGACAAGGCCGCGCCGGGCCAAAGAGAACAGGACGCCGGCATTAAAATTGTCGCCTGCCCCGACGGTATTGGGCAAAGCCCCGAGATCCTTCGTTTTCAGATGAGAAAAGCCGTGGCGGGTCCCGATCAGGCATCCGTCCTTGCCGAGCGTGACAATAAAAGCCTGCGCCCCCTTATCGAGAAAACGTTGTGCGACGTCCTGCGGCGAATCTTTCGGGAACGTCCAGGCGAGATCCTCCTCGCTGGCCTTCATCACGCTCATGATTTTTGCATAGCTGAACAGGCGGTCTCTATAGGCTTGACGATCCGGAACCGTGGAAGGGCGCGTGTTCGGATCGAAACAAAGCAAATGCCCCTGCTCCGCTTTCTGGTGCGCATAGGCCTCCAGAGCCTGACGCGAAGGCGAAAAATTCATAATGATCGAGCCGAACGCATAAAGCTGCGCCTCTTCCCCGATCTGTGCCGGAAGATCCGAGAGCGTGAGATCTTCAACCATATTCGGTTTCTGACGGCCGTAAAATTCAAAACTGTTTCCGGTTTCCGAAAACGTGACGAGCGCGAGCATCGAGATACACGGGGCTTTGCGGGCATAATTCAGATGGACGCCGGCTTCTTCAAGATCCGTTGCGCAGAGCTGCCCGAAGAAATCCTGCGAGATATTCCCGAGAAAAAAGCTTCCGATATCGGCGCGCGCAGCGTCCTTTGCCAGCCGCGCAACCGCTTTTGCGCCGAAATAAGACGATCCCCCGAGGGACGCATTCAGTTGCCGGGGGTTTTCCGTAGACGGGATCAAATCCGCAACGAATTCTCCTGTGAAATAGATCCCTGTTTTCACGCCGGAGAGTTGCGTCATACGAGCCTGCTTTGTTCGAGGGCCGCCGCGATAAAAGAGACAAACAGCGGATGCGGATCAAAAGGTTTTGATTTGAGTTCCGGGTGATACTGCACCCCGATGAACCACGGATGATTGACGTTCTCCATAATCTCCGGCAAAGCGCCGTCCGGAGAGGTTCCGGAAAAGCGGATCCCTTTCGATTCGAGGGCGTCGCGATACGCAAAGTTGACTTCGTAGCGG
Organism: Alphaproteobacteria bacterium; assembly: GCA_028277665.1. Taxonomy (GTDB): domain Bacteria; phylum Pseudomonadota; class Alphaproteobacteria; order Micavibrionales; family Micavibrionaceae; genus JANQFU01. Next base: position 27,613 of record JANQFU010000046.1, read on the forward strand.
TGACGGTGACGCTCGCTGATCTCCGTCGTCCCGTAGATTTCCGCGATTTTCGATCCTTCGGCCAGAACCGCCGGATAGGCGCCAAGACGCATCGTCCCGCCGAGATCTCCGTCCTGCGCGCGTTCCTCGCGCCGGCCGCCACGCAGCCATTCCGTCATGAGACCGACAACCGGCTCCGCGCACGCGCCGAATTCGGTCGACCCGGCTTTTTCAATCCCGGCCAGATGACGCGCGGCCTCAATCACCGCCATCTGCATCCCGAAACAGATACCGAAATACGGGATCCCGCGCTCCCGCGCGAATTTTGCAGCCAGAATTTTCCCTTCCGTCCCGCGCGATCCGAATCCGCCCGGAACGAGGATTCCGTGGACGCCGCTCAGATAATGCGCAACGTCGCCGCTTTCAAACACTTCGGACTCAAAGAATTTCAGTTTGACACGGACATTGTTCGCAATCCCGCCGTGAACGAGGGCCTCGTTCAGGGATTTATAGCTGTCCGCAAGATTGGTATATTTCCCGGCAATGGCAATCCGGACCTCGCCTTCCGGCTCATGGACGCGTTTGACGATATCGTCCCATTTGCGCAGATCGGGCGGCGCGGGCTCGGACAGTCCGAAGCATTTCAGAACCTGATCGTCCAGCCCTTCGGCGTGATAGGTCAGCGGCACTTCGTAGATCGACTTCACATCAAGAGCCGGAATGACCCGGTCCCGGTCGATGTTACAGAACAGCGCAATCTTGCGGCGTTCGTCTTCGTCTATTTCCCGGTCCGCCCGGCAGAGCAGGATCCGCGGCTGAATTCCGTGGCTCATCAACTCCTTGACCGAGTGCTGGGTCGGCTTGGTTTTCAGCTCTCCGGCCGCCGGGATATAGGGCAAAAGCGTCACATGGATAAACAGGGCCCGCTCTGTCCCGACATCGTTTCCGAATTGCCGGATTGCTTCGAGAAACGGCAGGCTCTCGATATCGCCGACCGTTCCGCCGATCTCGCACAGAACGAAATCCGCAGAGCCGTCTTTTTCGGCAATAAAGGCTTTGATCTCATCCGTGATGTGCGGGATGACCTGGACCGTCGCGCCGAGATACTCTCCCTTGCGCTCTTTTTGAAGAACCGACGTATAAATCTGTCCCGTCGTCACGTTATCCGAGCCGCGCGCCGGAACGCCGGTAAACCGCTCATAGTGCCCGAGATCGAGGTCCGTTTCCGCCCCGTCATCCGTGACATAAACCTCGCCGTGCTGAAAAGGGCTCATCGTCCCGGGATCGACGTTCAGGTAAGGATCGAGCTTACATGTGCGAACCGTATAGCCGCGCGCCTGTAACAATGCGCCGAGAGCGGCGGAGCCGAGCCCCTTCCCCAAAGAGGAAACCACGCCGCCGGTAATAAAAATAAATCGTGTTGTTGTCATCGTCCAATGCCAGTTTAGATGCGCTTGTTATTGTTCTATGCCCAAAAGCCTTTTCATAAGATCATGCCGTCATCCCCGTGAAAACGGGGATCTTTATCCCTTGGCCCCAAAAGATTCCCGCCTTCGCGGGAATGACGAATTTAGTTTTTCTATGACCGTCTATTCGGAAACAGGGACGGACGGGGCCCTTTCCGGCTCCGGCGCTGCCGGCGCCTCGACCTCTTCCGGTGCAGGGGCCGTTTCCTCAAGAGCCGCCGGAACGGCCGTCCTGTCCAAAATCCCCTTTGTCGACGTCTGGGTCCCGGCCAGATTGGCCAGAACAAGGCTTGTCACAAAAAATGCCGCCGCGCAGATCGCCGTCGCGCGAGTCAGGAAATTCGCCGTCGTCTGCGCGCCCGCAAAATTTCCAAGCCCGCCGCCACCGCCGCCGATCCCGAGTCCGCCGCCTTCGGAGCGTTGCAACAGCACGAGCCCGATAATGGCGAGCGCAAGCAAAAGATGGATAACAAGAACGACTTCCGACATGTTTTTAGTTCCTTCCAGTTTCCCGGCCAGTTTCCCGGTTCCTATCCCGCAGCGCTGATAATCCCTGCGAATTCCCCGCTCTTCAGCGAAGCGCCGCCGACGAGCGCACCATCGACATTTTCAACGGCCATCAACTCGGCCGCATTCGCGGATTTCACAGAACCGCCGTACAAAATACGCAAACTGGCAGAATCCGCAACACGTTCTTGCAATTTTGCACGAATAAATGCGTGCATTTTGCGCACATCCTCCGCGCTCGCGGTTTTTCCGGTCCCGATCGCCCAGACGGGTTCGTAGGCAAGCACCGTATTTTCCGGCGTTGCGCCGTCCGGAATCGCCCGGGAGAGCTGGTCGCCGACAACGGCTTCCTCCCGCCCGGCATCGCGCTCGGCTTCCGTTTCGCCGACACAGATAATCGCGATCAGCCCCGCCTGATGCGCCGCCGCCGCTTTTGCGGCAATCCGTTCATCCGTCTCCGCATGGTACTGGCGGCGTTCCGAATGGCCGACAATCACATATGCCGCCCCGCAATCGGCGATCATGGACGGAGCCACCTCGCCGGTAAAGGCGCCGCCCTGCTCCGCCGAACAATCCTGAGCGCCTACGGCCATACGCGCCCCGTCCACAAGATTGCGCACATAAGGCAGATACGGGAACGGCGGACAAAACAGAATATCCGGGCCGCCCTCCCCGGCAGAAACGGCAGATTTGAGCTCCGATATCAGCGTCCCGGCCATTTCAAAAGATCCGTTCAGCTTCCAGTTTCCGGCGATCAGTTTTTTCATGGTTCCCGTCCTTGTTACAAATTTAAATGGAGGCCAAAAATGAGGTTCAAGTCTATTGCGGCATTGATAACGCTAACTTATAGTGCCCTACACATTTTGAACAGCCCTTCATAAGGATTTATACAGGAGAGATCGTCCCATGTTGCAAAACCTCAGAGCCGGCGCGGCTTCGCCCTTTGTTAAATACGGCCTGTTCGGCGCTCTCGTCCTGTCGTTTTTCGGCTGGGGGCTCAGCTCCGGCGGCTTCTCCGGCATGACGGGGCTCAGCGCCTCCGCCGTCGCAGAAGTCGACGGACAGGAAATCCCTCTGCAGGTCTTCGAAAAAGACGTCCGTCAGTTCACCTATAAGCAGAATATCAGCACAAAAGCAGCTTATGACATGGGGATTCTGGATCAGATTCTCCAATCGAAAATCAGCACGATGCTGCTTCAAAAGCATGCCGGTTCGCTCGGTCTGACCATCAGCGAAGAAAAAATCGCGCAAGAGCTCCATAACGTTGTTGCCCCCTATGTTACAGACGAGATAACGCCACAACAGGCGCTTGAGTTTCTCCTGCGTCAACAGGGTCTGACGGAATCCGATCTGATCTCCGGCATTAAAATGCAACTTCGCTCAAACATCGTCCGGGAAGCCTTTTTCCCGGCGACACTCCCCACGCTCCCTCAGACACTGGGAATTCTGAATGCCGCAAGCACAGAAACGCGGGACGTCGAATATCTGAAGCTGACGCCTGAAAGCATCAAAAACCTCTCCAGCCCCACGGAAGAAGATCTCGGCGCCTGGTATGAAGAAAACAGAGAAATATTCCGCATTCCAGAACACCGGGAAATCCTTCTGGCCAGGCTTGATACGAAAGGAATCGAATCTGAAATCGTGATCAGTCAAGAGGACCTCCAGGCGGAATATGACGCCATACGTGATACGCTGCTTATTCCGGAAATTCGTGATATCGCACAGGCCGTTTTCGAAACGGAAGAAGAAGCGAATTCTTTTCTGTCCGATTTTCGTGGAAAAACACCTGAGGCGTTTAAAGATGCCGTACTGAAAAGCTCCGCAGGAGAAGACGGATACCGGGAGAAAGAATCATGGACGCGGCAGGACATCCCGGAAGACATGAAAGACGCCGCTTTTATAGCCCAAAAAGGAGCACTTGCAGGCCCGATCGAAACGCCGTTTGGCTGGCATCTTTTGTATGTTGCAGAGATTTCTCCTGAAACCATGCTGACATTTGACGATACAAAAAACCAGCTTGAAGACGATCTGAAAGCCGTCCGGCTGGATGAACTTCTTATAGAAACCGCTAACCGGATCGACGACAATCTGGCAGGGGGGACGACGCTTCAGGATCTGGCGCGGGACATGCAATTGAGAATCTCAACTTACGGTCCGTTTGATAACGGCGGCCTTGACGAAAATGGAAAAAGCGCCCTTCAGGACATCGCCTCGGACCGGCGAAATATCCTTAATAAAACTTTCGAACTGGAAGACAGAATCCCTTCTCAGGTTTTTCAGCTTAAAAATGGAGATTTTGCCGTATTGCAAGTCTCGAAAATCCTCCCATCCACCATCCCCGAATTCGAAACCGTCAGGTCGGAGGTCAGCAAGCACTGGGTCAAAGAACTTATCCGGACACGTCTTCAGGACCTGAAAGAAAATATTTTTAAAGACGTTCAAAGCACGGGAGAAGAGCCGGACCTGAAAGCTCTGGCAGCGAGATATCACGGAACGTATAAAAAGCACAATGCGCTTCAAAAAACGCAGGGAGATACGGAAGAAAGCACTCTCCCTGCAAAAATCCGTGCTCGTGCGTTTTCTGCGCCGCTCAAGGCCCTTGTCCCTGTCTGGGAGAAAGACGGTCTGTATCTTCTCCACGTAACAGGCGTTCATCTGGGAGACGATGATCCGGAAACATTTCCGGAGAACGCAAGGGCCGCACTCAGCACAGAATTGTCCGAAAAACGCAAAAACGAATTCACCGGAACGCTCGAGCAGACTTTGAGAAGCGAAGCAAAAATCAAAATCAACGACGGTCTGATCGCCCGCAGATTTGGAGATGGCGAGGGAAAAGAAACCCCTTAGCGTTCAAAAACCTCTGACTCAAGCGTCTTCCGGGACAAGGTGACAGGCGCGGGTTCCCCGGCCTGCATAACAAGATAGCTGGCGGGAACAAGGGTGATTCCCTTGTCTTTTAATGTCGGGAGCCATTCTTTCAGACCGGCGATCGTCGCGTCTTTCGGGTGGCCGATAGCCATCGCATGACCATTTTCAAGCGCAATGGATTCGAGTTTACGAAGCGCCGCATGAACCGCCGCCTCTTCCGGAACATGATCGAGAAACACGTCGCGCGTGAGGGTCGGAACACCGTGGCGCGCGGCAACATCTCCGGCAATTGCGCCGGAAATCGTGTAGGAATCGATAAAGAGAAGCCCCCGGTCTTTTAATTCAGCCATCAGCCAGTTCATGGCCTTGCGGTCTTGCGTCAGGCGGCTGCCCATATGGTTGTTCAAACCGACATATCCGGGAAAGCTGGACAATCCAAGATCCAGCATTTCCCGCCATTCCGAGACCGGTTTACCGGACAGAAGGGCGATCGGGCCCGGATCCAGTTTTTCGTTCACCGGCTCCATCGGCATATGGACCATAAGCTCGTGACCGGCTTTGCGGCCCGTCTCGCTCTGAATAGCGACGTCACGGGCATAAGGCAGCAAGGAAAGCGTCAGAGGACCGGGCAACGCCATGATCTGCTTCGAACGTCTCCGGTCTATGCCCACGTCATCTATGATCACCGTCACGAGGGCTCTGGTTTCCGGCGGGACATCTACGGAAACAGCATATTTGCGCCACGGCGGCAAATTTCCCCCAGCAGAAACATCCGCTTCCACTGACGGCGGGGCCTTTGTAATGTTAATCACATGTTCGATTTCGGAAGACGGCAAATCGGCGAGAATCCCGGGTTCGTAGACGGACAGGCCCTCGCCGCCCGTGTAAAAAAAATCCGGGTTCCGGAATGATCCGCGAAACATGTCAGGATTGAGGGACGATGCGTCTCCTGCGTCCCATTCATAAGCCGCATAAATCTTCTTTCCGGGCGCTGAAACCGGGTTTTCCTGAAGCGCCGGCAGGCCAACATAGTGATGTATCACAGCCAAAAGCAGGACAAAAAACAGCAAAAGCGTTTGATAGATATGGCGGCGGGTCATATGGTACAAATCCGGACACGGTAAAAGAGGATGGAAGAAACAGCGGAAACAAGACGAATCCAGAATAACCGATCAAAAAACCTCTGTCCAAACAAAGCTTGAAAAGAAACGGAACCGCGCGCATGACCGACCTGAAATTTTATATACAAAAGGCATCACAAAAAATTGATCTTGAAGAAAAAGAGCTTTGTGAGGCCATAGATATGATCCTCGAGAACCGGGTCAGTGAACCGCAAACGGCAGCCCTCCTCACCGCACTCGCGATGAAAGGGGAAACCGATGCCGAAATCACCGGCGCAGCCAAGGCCTTGCGCGCGAAGGCTTTAAAGATCAAGGCGCCGGAAAACGCCATCGATTGCTGCGGGACCGGCGGCGACGGCGCGCATACCCTCAACATTTCAACCGCCGCCGCGCTCGTCCTTGCCGCCTGCGGCGTTCCGGTCGCCAAGCACGGGAACCGTGCGGCCAGTTCCAAAAGCGGCACGGCGGACGTTCTGGAACAACTCGGCGTCCCGCTGACCGTCCCGCCGGAACGCCTCGAAAAAGCGTTGACCGAGACCGGATTCGCCTTCCTGATGGCCCCCGCCCATCATCAGGCCATGCGCCATGTCGCCCCGATCCGCAAGGCGCTCGGGATCCGGACGCTCTTTAACCTCATTGGACCGCTGGCCAATCCGGCCGGCACAAAAATCCAGCTTCTGGGCGTGTTCGCGCCGGACTGGACAGAACCGATGGCAAGGACGCTCAAAGCGCTCGGCAGCCGGCGCGCATGGGTCGTCCACGGCATGGACGGCCTTGACGAAATCACGCTCGGCGCACCGACAAAGGTCACAGAGCTGACCGCGCAAGGCGAGATCCGGACTTTCGAGATCGGCCCGGATGATTTCGGCCTGCCGTCTCACGACCTTGCCGCCATACGCGGCGGTGCGCCCGAAGAGAACGCGCAGGCGCTCCGGGCTCTCCTGCGGGGGGAGAACGCGGCGTATAAAGACGTCGTCCTTGCAAACGCGGCCGCCGCGCTCCTGATTGCAGGCAAAACGGACAGCCTTCCCGGCGGCGTCGCTCTTGCGCGGGAGGCCCTGGACACAGGCAAGGCCGCGCAGATCCTCGAGCGCTACATCTCCCTGATCAACGAAGAGAAGGAAGCTTGATTCATGCCCACGAAACTTGAGGAGATTTGCGCAACCAAACGCGCCGAGCTTGACGTGAAAATGCGCCGAATGCCGCTTTCTGAACTTAAGATCCAGGCTGAACAGGCTCCGCCTGTCCGCTGTTTTAAAACGGCTTTGGAAGCTTGTGATCCGGCTATTATCGCCGAGGTCAAAAAAGCCTCCCCCAGCAAAGGCATAATCCGGGAGGATTTCGATCCCCTCGAAATCGCCCGAACTTACGAAAAAAACGGCGCCGCCTGCCTGTCGGTCCTGACCGATACGCCCTATTTCATGGGCGAAGACGCCTGTTTAAGCGAGATCCGGGCCTTTTGCGGACGTCCCCTTCTGCGCAAGGATTTCATGATCGACCCGTGGCAGATCTATGAATCGCGCGCCCTCGGGGCGGATTGCGTTCTTCTGATCGTCGCCGCGCTGGATCAATCCCTCTATCTTGATCTTTATCGCCTCGCGTGGGAGCTTGGGATGCAGGTTCTGGTCGAGACCCATGACGAGGCCGAGATCGTCCGCGCCATGGAGGCCGCACCGGACATCGTCGGGATCAACGCCCGGAACCTGAAAACGCTGGAAGTCGACCCGGCCCGCCTGCCCGACCTCGCTGAACGGATCCCGCACGGGCCGCTTAAAATCGCCGAAAGCGGGATTACGAGCCCTGAGCATCTCGTACAACTGAAAATTGCGGGCTTTGACGGCTTTCTGATCGGCGAGACCCTTATGCGCGCGCCGGATATCGGCCGGGCGCTCAGAAGCTTTTTGAACGGATAACAATCTTGCCAGTCTATGATCAACTTTATGATCATAGACTGGAACCCGCGACGGCGGGTCGCCCGGAGGGCGAAGCATGCCCGGCGCTTGAGAGCCGCATTTTCATTCGTGAATGAGAATGCGTTAAAAAAGTTTGACACAAGAGGAGAACTAAACTAGAACAAAAGAGAAAGTTCTATGAAATTATAACGGGTGGGGCCGATTATCATGTTAACGAAAAAAATGCGTGAGCTGCTTTTGCTCATCCATGAGCGCACGAAAGACGGGGACGTGCCGCCGTCCTTTGACGAAATGAAAGATGCGCTCGGACTGAAATCCAAATCCGGAATTCACCGGCTGATCACGGCGCTGGTCGAGCGCGGATATATCGAGCGCCTGCCGCATCGCGCGCGCGCGCTCCAGATCAAAAAACTCCCCGAAGGCTACCGCCCGCCGGAAACCGACGTCACGTCCGCCGCCTCAAAGGCCCGGGCGATTAACGACGTGTATCGCGCCGCAAACACGGAGAGCGTCCCGCTCTACGGCAAAATCGCGGCCGGAACGCCGATCGAGGCCATCCGCGACGAAGGCCGGAGCGTCGACATTCCCGCAACGATTCTGACACGGGGCCGCCATTACGCTCTGACGGTCGAAGGGGATTCCATGATCAAGGCCGGAATTCATGACGGCGATACGGTGATCATCCGCGAGACCGAAAGCGTCCATCCGGGCGATATCGCCGTGGCGCTCGTCGAGGATCAGGAAGTAACCCTTAAACGCATTCGTTTCGCCGGAACGAAAATCGTACTCGAACCGGAAAATGACGCCTACGAACCGCGCGTCCTCAACCCCGATCAGGTCCGCTTTCAAGGCATCCTCGCAGGTCTGTACCGCTTGTATCATTAGGCCCCTTTCCTGACTGGCTATTTTTTAAATCGGCATGAAAACGCCTTCTCACATGCTCATGTATTTTTTATATACTGCGCTGTTCGTCGTTGTCTTTAGACCGCCTTGTCACAAAATAGCCAGCAGGAAGGAAAGAAAATACGTGCTTCGCGTAAGTCCTGTCACTTTTAAAACATAATCATTCTATCCGGCGTGACAACGGCGTCCAGCGGAACGTCATGTTCCGCACGCGGCAACGGGAAAAGAACCAGTTGCTCCGCATACGCGAACCCGACCGCCCGGCAGGGATGCCCGTCTTTGCGATACGCGGCAAGGGTTGCGTCATAATACCCGCCCCCATATCCAAGGCGCGTCCCCTTCCGGTCAAAGGCAAGCAAAGGCGTGAGGACGATATCCGGCCGGACGGCCGGCAAATCCGCAGCCGGCTCCATAATATCTTTGCCGATCCCGCCCTTCCCTTTCCCTTTGGTGGAACTTAGAAGCGGATCACCTTCCCGCCACGCATGAAAGGAAAGAACCCGCGTGTCAGAACACATGCGCGGCAACGCCACGAGACACCCGCGCGCAAAAAGGCTCTCCATCAAATCCAGCGTCCCAAGCTCCGTCCCGAACGGCCAGTAAACGGAGACAACGTCCCCTTTTTGCGGGGAAATTTCCTCCATGAAAATGCGGGCCGCCCGCGCCGCATACTCCGGATCCGCCGTTATCCGCGCACGGCAACGGCGCGCTTCGCGCCGGATCTCGGCCTTTTGTTCCTGTGTATTATGATCACCGGTCATTCGTTTGGCGGGGCAAGATAGGTTCATTCTATACAAAACGAAGTGCGCCGCGTGAGCCGTGTGTGGTTCAGTATCCGCATGTGGCCCTGTCTACCAGGTGGGCACCGTATAACCGGACCAGGGCCCGGACAGGGACAGCTCCCTTGCGAATATTATCGGCCTCTGGGATAAAGGCACATCACGCACCCCGCAGCGCGAAGCTCTTCATCAGGAATCATCAGGCATCCTGAAGACGCGAAGCGACGGTTTCAATCCTGTTTTTTAAGGAATCAATCGCCTGCAGGACCAGTTTCTCATCCTCGGGCGGCAGGCCGGCATATTGCGGCGGTGCAGCAGGAGCCGGAGCGGCGGCGGCGGCCGGTTTCGGCGTTGCGGCATGGCTGCGAACCTGTGCGACGAGGTCGCGGTTTTGAATCTGGAGGTCCTTGATCTGCCGGGCCATGTATTCGATGTGCTCCTGCAGGTCGAGCGCTTCGTCCCCGATCATCAGGCTCGCGAGCACGAGGAGATGCGCCTCGCTCGTCGCGCCGCCGGCCTGTGCGATCTCGCGGACCTTTTGATCGACCTGCTTGCTGAGATAGGTCAGGCGGTCTTCCTGCCCGTCGTCACAGGCAATTCCGTATGTCCGGTTGTTGATATTGACCTGAACCTCGGCCATAGCCTAACCCTCCTGAAGAATTTTTTCGACTTTTGCGATCGCGTTGTCGAGCTTTTCGGCGAGCGCGGCCTGATTTGCGCTCCCGGCGGCCGGTTTTTGTCCGCGATTGTCATTCTGCGGCATCGTGGAAAACAAATCGGCCTGCGCCGCGGCTTCCGCGCTTTTCGTGCGCAGCGCGGACATCTCCGTAATTTTCTCATCGGAAAGCGTTTCCAATGCACTGACAGCCGTCTCAAGCTCGACGAGTGCCTGTTGAATCCGTTTCGACACGCCGATCCCCTATCTTTATCTTCACTCCCCCGCATTCCTTTCTTTGTCATCCCCGCGCAAGCGGGGATCTTCCATCGATTAAATCGAAAAGATTCCCGCCTTCGCGGGAACGACGCATATAAAAAGTAATGCAGAGCTTACAATATGAACTATAAGGCCGTGTGATAGCAGGTTTTAACGCAGACGGTCAATCCTGATTCGGAAGATCTTTACGGCTTTTCCCCCGGTAAATCATAGAGCGCGTGAGCCCGGGCCTCAAAAGCATGAACCATCCGCTTGACCGCTTCATGAAAAAAGACCCCGGCGATATGACGAAAAATCGGGTTCCGGAATTCGAAATCGACATAAAAATCAACAAGACAGCGATCACTCCCCTCTCCGACCGGAGAGAACGTCCATCTGTTTTTCAGATAACGCAGAGGACCGGAAAGATACTGAACGCGGATTTCCCGGGAGGGATCAAGCTCCACACGGGAGGAAAACGTTTCCCGAACCATTTTATGCCCAATCACAAGATCGGCATAGAACACGCGCCCGCCCTCTTCCTCACGTGTAATCCGGGAAGCCACGCACCAAGGCAGAAACTGATCATAGGCGCGCACATCGGCGACAAGATCAAAGACCTGCTGCGGCGTGAAATCGAGAATCTTTTGTTCGGCATGTACGGGCATCTACTCGGCCGCATTCTGTTTCGCGAGCTTCCTGTCTCTGGCCTCGCGCAACCGGGCGAAGTCACTTTCCGCATGATAGGAAGAGCGCGTCAACGGCGAAGACGAGACCATCAGAAACCCTTTCGCACGCGCCATGCGCTCATACAGCGCAAACTCCTCGGGCGTTGCAAAATTCTCAACCGGCGCATGCTTGGGCGTCGGCTGGAGATACTGGCCGATGGTCAGAAAATCCACGTCTGCCGCCCGCAGATCATCCATAACCTGCGAAATCTCTTCCTGCGTCTCGCCAAGACCCAGCATAATCCCGGACTTCGTAAAGATAGACGGATCCACTTCCTTGACACGCTGCAGGAGCCTTATGGACGTAAAGAACCGGGCGCCCGGCCGGATAGAAGGATAAAGACGCGGCACGGTCTCCAGATTATGATTGAAGACATCCGGCTTTGCGGCTGCGACCTGGTCCACCGCGCCGATCTTCTGTTTGAAGTCGGGGGTCAGAATTTCGATTGTGGTCTCCGGGCTTTTGAAGCGGATCGCCTCAATCGTTTTCACAAAGTGCAACGCCCCGCCGTCCGGGAGGTCATCACGGTCCACAGACGTCACGACCACATGTTTAAGCCCCATTTTCATCGTCGCGACACCGACGCGCAGCGGCTCCATGACATCCAGCGCGTCCGGGCGGCCTGTCGCGATATTACAGAAGGAACAGGCGCGCGTGCAGACCTCCCCCATGATCATGAAGGTCGCGTGTTTCTTGTTCCAGCATTCCCCGATATTCGGGCAGCCGGCCTCTTCGCAGACCGTAGTCAGCTTAAGCGTCCGCACGACATCGACCGTCTCGTCATATGTCTCCCCCTGCGGCGCAGGCACCTTGATCCATTCCGGCTTCTTCCCGGACGGACGGTCCGGGTTTTTCTGCTTTTCGGGGTGACGTTTCTCACGTCTCAAAAGTTCGGGGTTGTAGGTCATCGTTTAAACAATCTGATTTTGAACGGTCTGGACGAGCGCCTGCGCGCCGCTTGCGAGAATCTTCGTATCGTCTCCCGGAAACAGGATATCATAGCCCAGTTCGGCTAACATAGCGCTCTGGTTCGGATCGGCAACATGTGTACACGCCAGAATGCCGTTTGCGTGCGCCGCGTCGGCGATCCGTTTTAAGTGATTCTGAAAAACCTTGTCCGCCCACGGGATCGTACTTTGTTCCATCGTGGAGATCGTCAGGTCTTTGGGACCGACAAAGAGGCCCCTCAGCTTGGGCGTGGACGCAATGTCCTCGACGTTCTCAAGTGCCTCCCGCGTCTCGATCATCGCCAGTGAGAGGATGCGGTCGTTCGCCGCCTCGAAATAGGCGTTTCGGTCATAGCGCAGATTGGGGCCGTAAGGGCCGTAACTGCGGCAACCTTCCGGCGCATAAAGGCATGCCGAGACGAACACTTCGGCTTCCGCGCGCGTATTAATCATCGGACAGACGATCCCCGCCGCGCCCGCATCCAGCGATTTCATGATGATCGAGGGCTCGTTCCACGGCACACGCACGATCGGCGTGATGTCCGTGCCGTGCAGGCCGCGCAGGATGTCGACAACCGTTTCATAATCCATGAGCCCGTGCTGCATATCGATCGCCAGACCGTCAAAACCCGCACGCGCCATGATTTCCGCCGTCCAGGGCGACGGGATAGACATCCATCCGCAGATCCCGGTTTTTCCTGCATCCAGCTTTTGAAAGAGGTTTGTGCGCCACATTCCCTAATTGCCATTTTTTATACAAACAACATCATCATCCTCTGGACAAGCCAGAGGATAACGAAATAAAGGAAAACTCCCCCTTGCGGTTATAAAATTCCGTTATCCATAGGGAACATAGACATCCGCTGCATCCGCGTCAAAATCTTTTGTGTTGCGCGTGACGACGATGGCCCCGAGGGATTTGGCCGTGGCGTAGATCAGGGCATCAGGCAGTTTCATGCGTTTTATGCGCCGGATCTCAACAGCCCGCATCCAGACATCCTGATCCGGGGTAACGATCTCAAACGTCGTTTCCAGAAAGGCGCGCCCTTTTTCAAGGTGCGGCTCCGGGAGCCCCGCCAGAAATTCCGCCCATGTCACGATGCTGATCATCCGGCTGCGTGTCTGGCGGATGATATCCTGTGCATTCGCGTCCCCATGCGAGAAATCGATCAGGATATTCGTATCAAAGATGACGGGGCCTTTCATAATTCGGCCTCGTCATCTTTATTAGTATTCGTTTTTGCGGAGTACGGCGTCTGCGCATCAGAATCATGGAAACCCCACGTCCGGTACATATTGTCCCGATCATCCCATTCCCCGCGCATTTTATCCTGATACGCGAGGCCGTCCAGACCGTCGAATGCGTTCGGCACGTCCTTCAGGAAACCGTAATAGGTCTCAAGCGCAGCATCCGATTTGCGCTTGCGCTCTTCCTCGAGATAGAGCCCCACGGCGCGGCGCATGATTTCGGCCCGCGAGAGATTATCCCGTTTCCCGATCCGGTCAAGATGACTTATATCATCATCAGATATATCAACGATTGTACGCATGATTATCACCTCCTATATACAGAGTATAATATATCATCTCATGATGTCAACAAAAAAGCATCGTCCCTATACATGAATCGCCCGACCATAGGCCGCGAGGACGGATTCGTGCATCATCTCCGAAAGCGTCGGATGGGCGAAAACGGTGTGCATCAGCTCCTGCTCCGTCGTCTCCAGCGTCCGCGCAATGCCGAATCCCTGAATGAGTTCCGTGACTTCCGCGCCGGCCATGTGCGCGCCGAGAAGCTCTCCGGTTTTCGCATCAAAAATCGTTTTGACCAGACCATTCGTCTCGCCCATCGCAATCGCTTTCCCGTTTCCAATAGATGGGAAACGGCCGACTTTGACACTATATCCGGCGCTTCTGGCCTTTTCTTCGGTCAATCCCACAGACGCCACCTGCGGCGTGCAGTAGGTGCATCCGGGGATCGAAAGCGGGTCAATCGGGTGCAACCCCTTCAGCCCCGCGATTTTCTCAACGCAGAGCACGCCTTCATGGCTGGCTTTATGCGCGAGCCACGGCGGGCCCGCGACGTCTCCGATAGCATAAATTCCCGGCTCATCCGTCGCGCACCATTCATTCGTGACGATATGCGTGCGGTCCGTCTTCACGTTCGTGTTTTCAAGACCGATATTGTCGACATTCCCGACGATGCCGACGGCCGATATCACATGATCGAAGACGTCTTCCTGCGTCTTGCCGTCTTTGCCTTCAATCGCCGCCTTCACATTCGTTTTGGATTTATCGAGTTTGGCAACCTTGCTCTCGGTCAGGATTTTCATCCCCTGCTTTTCCAACTCCTTGCGCACGAACGCGGAGATTTCGGCGTCTTCCACAGGCAGGATCCGGTCCATCAGCTCAACGACCGTCACCTCCGCGCCGAGCATCCGGTAAAAACTCGCGAACTCAATCCCGATCGCGCCGGAGCCGACGACGAGCAGTCTTTCCGGCATTTTTTCGGGGATCATGGCCTCTTTTGCGGTCCAGACGAACTGCCCGTCCGGCTCTAAACCCGGCAATACGCGCGAGCGCGCACCCGTCGCCAGAATGATATGTTTCCCGGTGAGCGTGGCAATCTCCTTGCCGTCCTGCTCCACGCGGAGCTTGCCTTTGCCGAGCAGCTTTCCGTAGCCGTCGATCACCGTGACCTTGTTTTTTTTGAGGAGCCCCTGCACCCCTTTCGAGAGCTGACTCGCGACGTCGCGCGAGCGTTGAACTATTTTCTGAAGATCAAAAGATAAATCTTTGACTTCCAGTCCAAATTCGCTTGCACGTTTCATGGTATGGTAAAGCTCACTGACCCGCAAAAGCGCCTTTGTGGGGATGCATCCCCAGTTCAGGCACACCCCGCCCAGATGCCTGGCCTCGACCTGCGCGACCGTCATCCCGAGCTGCGCGGCCCGGATCGCGGCGACATAGCCTCCCGGCCCCCCGCCAACAACAATCAGATCGTAATTCTGTTCGGTCATGTCGTATCCTTTCTTTCCTGTTCGTCATCCCGACGATCTGAGTTTTTGGTTAAATAGAACAAAACTTACGCAAAGCGTATCGAACGGGTAAGAAGCATAAAAAATAGATGAATCGCGAAGACGCAAAGACGCGAAGAGATTTGCGAAAACTTCGTGTCTTCGCGCCTTCGCGATTCAAAGACAGTTTATTCATCCGTCACAGCTCTATCCGTATGTTGCTTTACTCCACAAAAAGCCCTGTTGGGTTTTCGATCAGGCGTTTGAAAATCTGCAAAAACTCCGCGCCGACGGCCCCGTCAACCGCCCGGTGATCAACGGAAAGCGTACAGTTCATAACCGTGGCGACTTCGATCCGCCCGTCATTGACGACCGGGACCTGCGCCCCGGCCCCGACGGCCAGAATACAGGCCTGCGGCGGATTGATAATCGCCGAGAACTCTTTCACCCCGAACATCCCCAAATTGGACAGCGAGAACGTGCCCCCCTGAAACTCTTCGGGGCGGAGTTTTCCATCACGCGCCCGCCTGGCGAGATCCTTGACCTCTTTTGAAATCCCGAAGATCGTTTTCTCTTCGGCGGCTTTGACAATCGGCGTAATCAGGCCGTTCGGCGTCGCCACAGCCACCGAGATATCCGCGTGCTTGTAGCGGACGAGATTGTCGTCCGTCCAGGCGACATTCGCATCCGGATACGCCTTGAGCGCCTTCGCGCAGGCCATCAGCACGAAATCGTTCACGGAGAGCTTGTACGCGCCGTCCGCCCGGTCGTTCAGGTCTTTGCGCGCGGCCAAAAGCGCGTCCAGGCGGCATTCCACCGTCAGATAGAAATGCGGCACAATCTGTTTGGATTCCTGAAGACGTCTGGCGATGGTCTTGCGCACGCCGCTATTGGGCTCCAGATCATATGCCATCCCCAGAAGATCCGCCAACTGTTGCGCATTCGGGCCGGAACCCGCAGGCGCAGAAGCCGGAGTTTTTGCGCCCGGTCTGGCGTTTTCGACATCGGCTTTGACGATTCGCCCGCCCGGGCCGGATCCTTTGATCGCGGACAGGTCCAGACCTTTCTGCCCGGCCATCCGGCGTGCGAGCGGAGAGGCCTTGATCCGCGCCCCTTTTTCAACGGGCACCGGAGGCGCGGAAGAAGACGCCGCTTCCGGCGCCTCCGCCGTCCCTTCAACCGGCGCGGAGGCGGACACAGGCGGATCCTCCGGCTTGATATCCTCCGCGCTTTCGCCCTCTTCCAGCAGAACCGCGATCGGCGCGTTCACGGCAACGCCCTGCGTGCCTTCCGGGACCAGAATTTTCCCGAGCGTGCCCTCGTCGACGGCCTCAACCTCCATCGTCGCCTTGTCGGTTTCGATCTCGGCGATCACATCTCCGGAGGTGACGGCGTCACCTTCCGTCCTGATCCATTTGGCCAGCGTGCCTTCCGTCATCGTCGGCGAGAGCGCAGGCATTAAGACTTTTATCGGCATGTCATTACCCCTAATTATTTTATAATTGACATAACTGTATTTCTTTTGTTATCTTCCTCTGATAAAAAGCAAAACAAAGACTTGAACAGAGAGGAACGACTATGAGCAAAAGATCCAATATCGTAGACAAAATTGCGAACCACTTTGCCCAAGGAGGCGACCCGAACAAGACACCCTGGGTGCCACCCCACCACGGCAGAGCGCTTTCCCAAATATTTAGCGACAGAGACCGTGGGCACTTTAACGCGACCGGCAGTGTCCCACCTAATGTACGTAAAGCCATCTTGGCCCACGCCTAATAACACGCTTTTACCCCACATAACACACCTCGCGGGCGGCATCGACGATCCGGGCCGCCTGCGGGAGCGCAAGCTGCTCCAGATTGGCGGCGTAGGGCAGCGGCACGTCGGCGGCGCAGACCCGGCGCACCGGCGCGTCCAGATCGTCAAACCCGTGCTCCATCGCAAGAGCCGCGATTTCCGCGCCGATCGCGGCGCAGGGCCAGCCTTCTTCGGCGCAGACGATCCGGTTCGTTTTCTTCAGGCTTTGCAGGATCGTATAGCGGTCCAGCGGACGGATCGAGCGCAGATTGATCACCTCGGCTGAGATCCCGTGCTCATTCTGGAGAGTCTCCGCCGCTTCCAGCGATTTCCCGACCATAATCGAATACGCGACAATCGTAACATCCGTCCCGGCGCGCTCGATCTTCGCCCGGCCGATGGGGAGCACAAATTCTTCATCCACCGGCGCCTCAAAGCTCTGGCCGTATAGAATTTCATTTTCCAGAAACACAACCGGGTTCGGATCCCGGATCGCGGCTTTCAAAAGCCCCTTCGCATCCGCCGCCGACCAGGGCGCGAGGACTTTGAGACCCGGGATATGCGCGTACCAGCTTGCGAAATCCTGAGAGTGCTGTGCGCCGACACGCGCGGCCGCGCCGTTCGGCCCCCGGAAGACGATCGGACAGCCGAGCTTCCCCCCTGCCATATAGAGCGTCTTGGCCGCGGAATTGATAATGTGGTCAATTGCCTGAAGCGCAAAGTTCATCGTCATAAACTCGACGACCGGACGAAGCCCCTTGAACGCCGCACCGACCGCCAGACCGGCAAATCCGTGCTCCGTGATCGGCGTATCAATCACGCGCTTGTCGCCGAATTCATCGAGCAAGCCCTGCGTGATTTTATACGCGCCCTGATACTCGGCAACCTCTTCCCCCATAATAAAGACATTCTCGTCCCGGCGCAGCTCTTCCGCCATCGCGGATTGCAACGCCTCACGCACGGTCATTTCTTTCATGTCCGTGAACGCACTTTCATCAAAGGGCGGCGGCGGAAGGATTTTCCCCTGTGCCAGAAGAATATCCCGATCCGTGATCTCTTCGCCTTCAATCTGGTCGGCGGCCGCGGATACGGAAACGGCGGCGCTTGCCTCTTCCTGTCGCGGCGCTTCCGGGGCCTGCGTATCGGCATCCGAGATATCATCCGCGCTTTCGCCCTCCGCGAGAAGAACAGCGATCGGTGTATTCACGGCGACGCCTTCGGCTCCTTCTTCAATAAGGAGTTTGCCAAGCGTCCCGTCATCGACGGCCTCGACTTCCATTGTGGCCTTATCCGTTTCAATCTCGGCAATGACGTCACCGGAGGCGACCGTATCGCCTTCCTTTTTGACCCATCTGGCGAGCTTGCCCTCCGTCATCGTCGGGGATAGCGCGGGCATTAAGACTTGTATCGGCATTCTGTATGTCCTTTTATCGTCGTTTACTTTCGAATTTTATTAACGTGGAGATCCGGAGTTCCGGAGTACATAACGGCCTATTCCGTCCTTAATTAATGGAACATTGAAATTCATCAAAAAGCCCAACGGTAGCTGGGTCGCCTTCAAATAGGCGTAAATCTGGGCCTGATGAACCGGATGTATTTTTTCAACGGCTTTGAGTTCTACGAGGATTTTCCCCTCTATAACTAAGTCGAAGCGAAACTCAGATGCAAGAAAGCCTGTTTTATATGGAATTCTATATGTTTTTTGTCTCTCATACGCTATCCCCCGTTCATCAAGCTCGATAGAAAAAGCCTCCTCGTAATTTGATTCTAAAAAACCCGGCCCAAGCACCTTATGGACATTGAACGCACAGTCCACCACATATCCCGAAAGAACATTCAGATCTTGTGAACAATCATTATAATTGCGTAATTCTATCGGCATCCAAAACTCCGCTTCTCCGGAACTCCGCGTTCAAAAAAAACACTAACGTTCAAAAACAAAACTTACTCCACCCCCACCAGAACATCTGTCCAGAGTTCGGACGGGTCGGGCTCCGGGGAGTCCTGCGCGAATTGCGCGGCCTCGGCGACAATATCCTTCACATCCTTATCAAGTGCTTTCAGATCCTCTTCATTCGCCCCTTTTTCAAGAAGCAGGCTTTTCACCTTATCAATCGGATCTTTCTCATCCTTATAGGACGCGAGCTCTTCCTTGGTCCGGTATTTTGCGGGGTCGGACATGGAATGCCCGCGATAGCGGTAAGTCATCATCTCCAGGATATGGGGCCCGTTTCCGGCGCGGATGTGATCGAGCGCTTTTTGCGCCGCCTCCCGAACAGCGAGAAGATCCATCCCGTCGACCTGCCCGCCCGGAATGCCGTAGCCGACGCCGCGCTTATAGAGGTCTCCGGCCGCATGGCGCTCCGTGCTCGTTCCCATGCCGTAGCGGTTGTTTTCAACGATATACAGGACCGGCAGTTTCCAGAGCGCCGCCATGTTGTAACTCTCGGCGACCTGCCCCTGATTGGACGCGCCGTCGCCCATATACGCGACGGCCACGCCGCCGTCTCCGTTATATTTATGCGCAAAGCCGAGCCCCGTCCCGATGGAGGTGCTCGCCCCGACAATTCCGTGCCCGCCGTAGAAATTCTTCTCGCGGCTGAACATGTGCATCGAGCCGCCCTTCCCGCGCGAATAGCCGTCAATGCGTCCGGTCAGCTCTGCCATCACGCCCTTCGGATCCATCCCGCAAGCCAGCATATGCCCGTGATCCCGGTAGGCCGTCACGACACTGTCCTGCGGCTCCTGGACGGACTGGATCCCCGTCACGACGGCTTCCTGGCCGATATAAAGGTGACAGAACCCTCCGATCAGCCCCATGCCGTAGAGCTGCCCCGCGCGCTCTTCAAAGCGGCGAATCAGGAGCATTTCACGGTAAAGCTTATGAAGATCCTCAAGAGAAAGGTCGTTTTTTTGTTTCGGCACGCGGCTTCTCCTCAATAGGGATTCGATCTGTTTTATGATTTGCATCAAAAAATGCCCTCAGGGTTGCGGAATTTCAAGCCCTTAATCGCGCCTGCGCACGAACGGCTCACAATTCGCTCCGAAAGTATAGGGATACAGAAAAACGGCAGGAAAGGAAAGTCCGCTACTCGAGCACGATCCGCTCGCCGGGATAAACGAAGCCGAGCACGATCCGTGCACGCTCTTCGAGATAATCCTCATCCATCGTTCCGGGACGAAGGCGGACGACTTTGTCTTCCACAACGGCGCGCTCTTTGCGTAACTCATCCAGCAATTCCGTCTCGGCTGAAATCTGATATTCCAGAGCGTGAAGCCCCGATATGCTCCGCTCTCCGGCGATAAGATGATAACTGAAATACAGGCAAAGCCCAAGCAACACACAGACAAGTGTATTTCTGTGGAATGTGAATAACCTTAGATGCGATATTGACAAGCTGTTCATAAGCCTATCGAATCACATCCGAATCACTCTCGTCAAGAAAAAACGTATAAAATTCAGCCACTTAAAATACAAACAAACACAGAACATCTGAAGTAAACGACTCAAAAGATTCGACATTTTTCAAGACGTTTTTTTTTCTGTCCGCTACCGCCTATGCCTCGATCGTATCAAAAACTTCTCCGCCGGACGTAAAGCCTGCACAGACGAGACTTCCTCCAAAACCGCTCCCGTTATCGAGAGTGGCTGTGACGCAGTTCAAGCGAATCCCTTTCGACTGCGGATCATACCCCCGCACGACTTTTGCAAAAGGATCGTAGGGCCGGCTCAACCTGTCGAAATCATGTCCGCCCCACCAGAAGCCGTCCCCCTGATTTTCGAGCGTTTTCTCCGGGTCAATTCCGGCATGAACGAACAGGAGCGGGGTTTGCGTGTCCGGCTCTTCAAAATCCGTGAATGCCGCGCGGCGGAAAATTCCTCGAAACTGGGCATGGCCCGGATGATTATTGACCTTATCCTTCACAAAATTGGTCCACCGGGTCAGACTCATGACGCCGTTATGCGCTGCACAAAGCCCCTCTTCCGGCAAGATTCCGTAATCTTCGAGCGTCTCCGCTACACCGTTATGGAGCATCCACTGAAGAACCTCTTCCGGGTTCGGCGCAAACTGAAGCTGAAAAAGCTTTTGCCAGATCTCTTCCTGAACGCCCCGCAAATAAACAAGATCTCTCGCCAGCATGCCCGGACGCGCCATAACGGCTCTGCGGAACATCAAAAGCTCATCGATCGTCTCGACGCTCTGGGCGCTGTATCCCGTATAATTTCCAAGATAGACAATCCTGTCCCCCGGTTCGATTTCCGAAAAAATAAGATCATGAATTCCGGACAGCGCCGACAGATTGGCGTGTATGGACGGAATCGCCCAAATACGCCGGGGACGCCCGAGCTTCATAAATTTCTCGTCAGAGTGCGCTTTTGATGAAAGACACATTTGCAAACTTTGTCGTTTCAGAATTCGGCAGAACGCCGGAGAAATGTAACCGGTCTGGGGCAGGAGAGCATGCAGCGCTGAAAAATGCCGCAAGAATCATACTCATAGGTTTATTATACAGAAAGAGGACACACATAAAAATGCGTATCCTCTTTTCTGTGGATATTTTTTAAATCAGCTTTACGCGGCTTGCTTGCTTTTCTGCGGGGACAGAATGCCCTCAAGCTGTTCTGCGGCCTGGATCTCAGAAATATTCTCGACAGCAGCCAGTTCGCGGGCCAGACGCTCAAGCGCAGACTGATAGATCTGACGCTCGCTATAGGATTGTTCCGTATCGTCATTGCTGCGCTTCAGGTCTCGCAAAACCTCTGCGATCGCAACCGGATCTCCGGAATTGATTTTCATTTCATATTCCTGTGCGCGGCGGCTCCACATGGCGCGGCGCGTGCGGGCACGTCCCTGAAGGGTCTGCATCGCCGTTCCGAGACGTTCGGCAGAGCTTAATTTACGCAGGCCCGACACGTCCGCCTTGGCAACCGGTACTTTCAGACGCATCCGGTCTTTTTCAAAACTGATTGTGTACAGACTGACCTGCATACCGCCGATTGTGTGGGTTTCGATCCCTTCGACCTGACCGACACCGTGTGCCGGGTAAACAACGTAATCGCCTGTAGAAAACTTGATCTGGTTATCATTATCAGCCATAGAGGTCCTTCCTATTTTCTCTTCGTTTCAGATTTATATAGTTCAGGCTTGTTTTGTGAAAAGGAACATTCTCTCTATTTTCTTTAATTCCTTTTTGTCCCGTTTTCACCTGCGGCGACAGAAAAAAAACTGCCGATTTCAGTTGACGCGCTTGCCGGATGTGGTAATGATCTCGTTAACAAATACGCAGAGCCCGAATCGCAAAATATAACGGTTCCAGGGACTGTTTGCACCATCGCACATCATCGCCCATCACGAAGCATGTTGGCGAATATACTCTATAATCACCAAAAAATCAAGTTATTCGGCGAATCATTCCGATCAGAAGGGAAAGTGGTCGGGGTGGAGAGATTCGAACTCCCGGCATCCTGCTCCCAAAGCAGGCGCGCTACCAGACTGCGCTACACCCCGTTATAGATTTTTTATCCTAGCCGATATTCGTTACCAAATGATTACGGACGATAACGATAATGATAGGCGAAGGGACTTTATAACCTCATCTTCCGTTTTGCAAGTCGCTCTGAGACCACATAACCCGGTCCCCTTTTGTAATCCCAAGACGTTCTGCGAGACCGCCTTTAATTTCAAGAACGGCTTTGACCGGTGCGCCGGACGGAATCGGCGACTCGTCATAAGGACGGGCCATGTTTTTGATCCCGGTAATTTTTCCATCCTGTGCAATAAATATAAGATCAAGCGGAATTTGCGTGTTTTTCATCCAGAAACTGACGAAAACGGGCGCACGGTACACAAAGAGCATCCCCTGATCTTCCGGTAAATGATCCCTGTACATCAAACCGCGGCGCTGCGCCTCCGGCGTATCGGCAATTTCGACCGTAAAGGCAAGCCGTTCTCCGTTTTGCTTTTGAATTCGCAAAGGTTCGAATGGCCAGACAGCCCCCGTCCAGAAGACGAGGGCTGCGGCAAGTATCGTAAATGACGTACGGAGAAAGCGTTGCATTCCGTACTCCGTTTTTGTTTGGGGCTATCTTACATCCCGGCGAAATACCGGAACCAGGCGTAAACCATCGCGATCGCGATCGTAAAGAGCATCAGCGGGAAAGCCATGATCATGAATTTCATGAAAGAAATCCGCTGTCCGGCCCGTTCCGCGTAGCTCGCGACCATAACGTTCGCACTCGCACCGACGAGAGACCCGTTTCCGCCCAGGCAAGCCCCGAGAGACAGCATCCACCAGAGCGGCTCAATCGCGTGCTCTCCCCCAAGAGAGGGTGCCATGGACTCGATCATCGGGATCATCGTCGCGACAAACGGAATGTTATCAACGATGGCCGACAGGATCGCCGAGGACCAGAGAATCACCATCCCGGTCATCGGCATGTTGCTTTCGGTCAGCTCCAGCATTTTTCCGGCCAGAAGGTCCAGCACTCCGGCATGTTCAACCCCGTAGACGATGATAAACAGACCGATGAAGAAGAAGATGGTTTCCCATTCGACCTGCTTCAGGGCTTCATGGACCCTGTGGGATTGTTCTTCCGGCTTGAATTTATAGATATCCAGAAGCATCAGGAAGGCCGCGCCCGTCAGGGCCACTGTCCCCGGCTCGACATGGCCGTGCCCGCCGATAAAACCGAACAGAACGAGCCCGAGCGTGAACAGGGATTTCCACATCAATTCACGGTCCGTCAAGGCTTCAAACGGATCGTACCGAAGAAGATGTGCGCGGGCTTTGAGAGAGGTTTTAAACTTCCGGCCCCAGACGAAATCGAACAAAACCAGCAGAAGAACCATAATGATCACGGAAGCCGGTCCGACGTTATAGACAAAATCCATAAAGCTGAATCCGACGGCGGAACCGATCAGGATGTTCGGCGGATCCCCGATCAGGGTTGCCGTTCCGCCGGCATTCGAGGCGAAAATCATCGCAAACAGGAACGGATAAGCCGGAAGCTTAAGCTGTTCCGTCAAGAGGAGCGTAATCGGCACGACGAGCATGACGGTCGTCACGTTATCCAGAAGAGCCGAGAAGACGGCCGTGATCAGCGAAAGCGCAATCAAGAGCAATCGCGGATCGCCTTTAACCACGCGCGCGGCCAGAATGGCCACAAACTGAAAAATCCCGGACCGCTTGGTGATGCCGACAATCGCCATCATCCCGATCAGAAGGAAAATCGTGTTGAAATCGATCCCCTCGACCGCCAGTTCATGGTTCAGGACCCCGAGAATGACCATCAGGCCCGCCCCCAGAAGGGAGACGACCGCCCGGTTGATTTTTTCGGTCACGATAAAGGAATAGGCCGCAATAAGGACCAGACTTGAGACGATCATCGGACTCCATCCGAAGATCACTTCCGGCAATTCTGACGCATGTTCTACAGTCATGGTTTCATACTCTGCTTTTTATTGTGATGTGAGATTGGGTGGTATTTTTGTCTTGTTTCGATCAGGCGTCGAGATCGTCCGGCCCGTCGAGATCTTCCAGAATGCTTTCCAGGCTTTCCAGAAGCGATTGCTCGGTCAGAAGACCGACAAGACGCCCGTCCGAGGGCGTGATGATCGGCAGCGGACTGCCGTGGCGAACGATCAGCCGCAACGTTTCCCAGGTCGGCGTCTCCGGATGCAGAACGACGACGTCTTCGGTATTCAGATGATTCTCGACTTTATCGCCTTTGATCTTGCGAAGTTTCTTGGCGACCGCCGGGGCGGTGCCGATCACGAAGTTCAGGCGTTGCAGGCCGTCTTCCATCGTCGCCGAAACCGGCAGGAGCTTGTTCAAAAGCTGCTTGAAGCTGAACATCCCGACGAGGCGGTGGTTATCGTCAACAACAGGAACCGCCCGGATCCTTTTTTCTTCGAGAAGATGCAGGGCGTCTTCGACACTCATTTCGGGTTTAACCGTAACGACGTCGGTAATCATGGCAATCTGGCAAGGCATATCACAGACCTCTTGTGAAAGGAGACTTGAAAAAACGGCTGCAATATGCGCCTAAAAAGAAGGGATTGCAAGTTTCGGGAAAGAAAAAATTTTTCGTTATTTAAGAGACTGTATATAAATAATAAATGAGGGTCTAACCGCGAGCCGAGGGCCCGGTTGCCTGCTGCATCTGCAAATATTGTCCCCCGTTTTTCCGCATCAGATCGCCGTGAGTCCCCTGCTCCACGAGCGTGCCGCCCTTCAGAACGAGGATGTTATCCGCGCTCTGGATCGTGCTCAGACGGTGCGCGATGACAAGGGTCGTCCGTCCTTTCTGGAGCCGGGAGAGAGTCGCCTGTATCGCGCGCTCGGCCTCGTTATCGAGCGCCGACGTCGCTTCATCAAGAAGGAGTATCGGCGCGTCGCGCAAAATGGCGCGGGCAATCGCGATCCTCTGCCGCTGCCCGCCCGAGAGCATGACCCCGTTCTCACCCACGCGGGTATCGTATCCGTCCGGCATCAGGGTGATAAATTCGTCCGCCGCCGCGTCCCGGGCCGCGCGGATAACGTCGTCCTTTGAGGCCCCTGCCCGGCCGTAAGCGATATTGTTGAAAACGGTATCGTCAAAAATCGTGATATCCTGAGACACAAGGGCGATATGACCGCGCAACGAAAAAATACTCACATCCCGGACGTCGTGCCCGTCGATGGTTACGCGGCCGTCCGTAACATCGAAAAAGCGCGGAATCAGATTCATAATTGTCGTTTTACCGCTTCCCGAGGGCCCGACGAGAGCACTGACCTTGCCGCGGGGCAGCGTGAAGCTGATATGGTCGAGCGCGGCGGACTCGGCCCCCGCATAGTGAAAACTCACGGCCTCGAACCTGATTTCCGGGGCGCGAACCGCGAGCGGAACCGCGTCCGGCTTATCGGTGATCGACGGATAAAAATCGAGCATGTCATAGACCCGGATTGCCGCGCCAAGGCCCATCTGAAGCGTATTGTTCAGCTTGGCGAGCTTTTTCATCGGCTCATAGGCCAGCGTAAAGGCCGCAATAAAGGACATCAGCGTTCCGGGCGTTGTCGCGCCCCCGGCAACCTGATATCCGCCATAAGCGATAATCCCGAATACCGCGAGCCCCACAAGCAATTCGTTAAAGGGCGTGGAAAGATTCCGGACCCGCACGGATTTGATCGTCAGCTTTTTGACCTTTTCGATGACCCGCCCGGCCCGTTTTTCCTCATGCCGTTCCATGCCGTAGGATTTAACGAGCCGCACACCATGGAAAACCTGCGAAAGGAAATCCGATAGATGCGCCGTTTCTTCCTGTATTTTTCCGGAAACTTTTCTAAGACGGCGGCCGACCCAGATCACGAACGCGGCCATGAACGGCAGGACGACAAAAGCCGCCGAAGCCAGACGCCAATCCTGATGAAACATGACGGCGATCAAAAGAATAAGCGTCAGCGAGCTTTTCCCGAATCCGGTCATGCATTCGGTCAGCGCGATCCGGATCACCTGGACGTCGTTCACAAGCCGCGAGACGAGCTGGCCGCTCGGATTTTTGTAAAAAAAAGCAAGGTCGAGCCCCATAAAGCGGGAGAAAAGGTCCCGCTGGATGTCGGCGACAATGGACTGGCCGACATTCATCATGACGACCGTATGGATATAGGTTGCGATCCCGCGAATGAAAAAAGCGCCAAACGTCGCGAGCGCGATCGGCAGGATCATCTCCGCCTTTTGTCCGTAGAGAACGTCATCCAGAACGGGCTGGATCAGCTTGGCAAACGCAGCGGTCATCGCGGCGGCCAGAGCCATAAAGAAAACCGCAAGCAGAACTTTTCCGACATAAAAACGAATATATTGCCGCCATGTCCGGCGGATCAGAGAGGATGTCGCGGGCTTTTTGTTGTTTTGCGCAGCGGTCATTTCTGAATCATTCGTCATCGGTTGCCGGAGATGCAGGCCCGGCAGCGGTTTTCCGGCGGGGCCCCGGTTTCTTACGCTCCGAGAGCGGCTTGCGCCGCTTGTGCTTGCGGTCCGGCAGTTGCCGTCCCCAGATCATCCGGCTCACCAGATAGGTGGGTTTGATCTGGTTGTACTGATGGATCAGGATATTCAGGGCGTGATCGACCTCCACCGGGGTCGTCACGTTTTTAAAGTGACCGGAATGAATCCCGCATTTGACCAGACAGGTATCCATGCCCATCGCGTAACCGCCGATGATGTCATGCGCCATCGTATCCCCGACAACGACCGTCTGACCCGGATAAACATCGTGTTTTTGCAAAAGCTGGATGCAATGCTGGAAGATCGGGCGGTGCGGCTTGCCGATATAGGTGACGACGCCGCCGAATTCCTCGTAACGGCGGGCGATCAGACCGGGGCCCATGACAAAATTCGTGCCGATCAGAGCCTGAGAATCGGGGTTCGCGCAAATCGCCCGCAGCCGGCGGCGCACCCCGGCCCGCAGGACGGCTTCATAATCGGCCATAGTTTTCTGCGGCGCATCCGTTCCACTGATCAAAAGGAAATCGGCCTGTTCGATATCGTTCACGACTTCGACGCCCGAATCCCGGATGATCGAGATATCCTGTTGCCGCGAGAACAAAAAGCAGCGTTTGCCGAGAGATGTGAAGATGTCGTCATTCTGATCGTGCAGACCGTTCCAGGTCATCTCACCCGAAGTGACGATATAATTATACAGGCTCGGGCCGATCCCCATTTTTTTGAGGCGTTCCTTGTTCTCTGCCGCGCGCTTGCCGGAATTCGAGAGAATGATGACCGTTTTTTTTCGGGCTTTGAGTTCTTTCAGGCAATCCACAACGCCGTCATAGGCCTTGATGCCGTTATGCAGCACGCCCCATTGATCCAGAATAAATCCCATATAGCTGTCGGAGATATCGGAGATCCCCTGACAGAATTTCGTCTTCGCCATTTACGCCCCGGTTTTTTGGGTTCTTTGAGTTCCTTGTCACCGTCTGATCAGACAGGATACGCGAGAATCGTCAACAAAGCATTATCAAATCAAACGTCTTTGGGCAAATGGCTTTTAAATACGCATCAAGTCATTCCAAAAAAACCGTCATCAATTCTGTTGGAGGATCAGTTTTTTATTATCCATAAAGCCTCTCAATTTTGCGTTCAATCTTGTGTTTACCGTTCGCAATTTTGGTATCATACATTTTTTTTGGGGCTGACACCTGACTTAAGATAAGTCAGGTGTCAGTCATGTACGTAAGGCACTGTAAATTAACACGTTATCAGCAATTGCGGTTGATGGAACACTTTGTTGCCGGCACACCGGCCCGCACAGCTGCGGATCTGGTGGGGGTTCATCGTAACTCGGCGGTGCGATTTTCCACAAATTGCGCGGCGCGCAATTTGTGGGAAAATCGAGGTGGACGAGAGCTATTTCGGAGGCCGCAGGAAAGGAAAAAGAGGCCGTGCTCATTGGCGTGTCGAAAACGCCTTGCACTGGGTTTTGGATGTCATGATGAAAGAAGACGCCTCCCGCGTCAGAAAGGACAACGCTCCTCAAAATCTCGCCGTCCTGCGACGGTTGGCCCTGAACGTCATAAAAACCAACAAAGATAAAGGGTCCAACCGCATCAAATTCAAACAGGCCGGATGGGATGACGCATTCTTACGAAAACTTATTGCAGGGCGTTAACTTTTATATGCAATTGCCTTGTGGTCAATGCTCTTCCGTGTTGCCTCTTGAGGGTGTTCGCATTATGCTGTGCCGATTTCATGAAAACCGGCGTCCCCGGATATTTCTTACAGCAAGTGAAAGCGGAATAAAAAAATGAACGAGACTCTTAAAAAAGCCGCACTGGAATATCACCGCCTCCCCAAACCCGGAAAGATCGCATTAAGCGCCACAAAGCCCATGGCCACACAGCGCGATCTCGCGCTGGCGTACTCGCCGGGTGTCGCCGTCCCGTGCGAAGAGATCGCCGCCGACCCGATGAAAGCTCTGGATTACACCTCCAGAGGAAACCTTGTCGCCGTGATCTCGAACGGAACCGCGGTTCTCGGCCTTGGCGCAATCGGCGCGCTGGCCTCCAAACCGGTCATGGAAGGCAAGGCCGTCCTGTTCAAAAAATTTGCAAATATCGACTCTATTGATATCGAGGTTGACGAGACGGATGTCGATAAACTCGTCGAGACCATCGCGGCCCTGGAGCCCTCTTTCGGCGGGATCAATCTGGAAGATATCAAGGCGCCGGAATGTTTCGAAGTCGAGCGCCGCCTGCGCGAGCGCATGAACATCCCCGTCTTTCACGACGACCAGCACGGCACAGCCATCATCGTCGGCGCAGCCGTCACGAACTGGTGCCGCCTGTCCGGCCGGAAGATTGAGGACATCCGCCTTGTGACCTCCGGCGCCGGAGCCTCGGCGATCGCCTGTATGAACATCCTCCTCTCTCTTGGCATGAAAAGAGAAAACATCCTCGTCTGCGACAGCAAAGGCGTCATCTATGAAGGCCGGAACGAGGGCATGCACGGCGAAAAAGTCAAATTTGCCGCCAAAACGCAGGCGCGAACCCTGAACGATGCGATCAAGGGCGCGGACGTGTTCCTCGGCCTGTCCGGCCCCGGCGTTCTGAAAAAAGAAGACGTCGCAAAAATGGCCGATGCACCGCTGATTATGGCCCTTGCGAACCCGACGCCGGAGATCATGCCCGAGGAGGCCAAAGCCGCCAAACCGAACGCCGTCATCTGTACGGGCCGATCCGACTTTCCGAACCAGGTCAATAACGTTCTGTGCTTCCCCTATATCTTCCGCGGCGCGCTTGATGTCGGGGCGAAAACGATCAATGAAGACATGAAACTCGCCTGCGTCCACGCGCTTGCCGAATTAACCCGGCAGGAAGTCACCGCCGAGGTCGCCGCCGTCTATAGTGACGAACACCTTCATTTCGGCCCGGAATATCTGATCCCCAAACCGTTCGATCCGCGCCTGATCGTCAATCTGCCGATTGCCGTCGCGAAAGCGGCGATGGAAAGCGGCGTCGCACTGCGTCCGATCGAGAATTTCGACGCCTACATCGAACGTCTGAAACATTATTATTACCGCTCCAACCTGCTGATGCGCCCGATTTTCAACCGCGCAAAGGAAGATCCGAAACGGGTTGTTTTCTGCGAGGGCGAAGAAGAGCGCGTCCTGCATGCTGTTCAGGTCATTGCAGACGATAAAATCGCCTGCCCGATCCTTGTTGGCCGCCGCCGGGTGATCGATGCACGGATCAAACGTCTGAACCTGCGGATCGCGCCGGACACGGATTTCGAGATCGTCGATCCGGAAGACGACAGCCGGTACAAGGATTACTGGACGTCCTACTATGAGATCATGCAGCGCAAAGGCGTGACACCCGCCATCGCCCGTCAGGTCCTCCATACGAACACGACCGTCATCGGAATGCTGATGGTTCACAAGGGCGAAGCGGATGCCGTCATCTGCGGATCGATCGGCCGGTTCCACAAACATTTAAGGCATGTCATCGACATCATCGGCCTGCGCCCCGGCGTCGAAACCCCCGCGGCCATGAACGTCCTGATCCTTGAAAAAGGCACGTTCTTCCTGTGCGACACGCAGGTCAATCCGAACCCGAGCCCGACCCAGATCGCCGATACGGCCCTGATGGCCGCCAAAGAAGTCGCCCGCTTCGGGATCGAGCCCAAAATCGCCCTTCTCTCTCATTCAAATTTTGGAACGCATCAGACGGAATCCGCTCAAAAAATGCGGATCTCCCGCGAGAGCGTCAAGGACCGCGCCCCGCATTTAAACATGGACGGGGAAATGCACGCCGACGCGGCTCTCAGCGAAGACGTCCGCGCGCTCGTCATGCCGAACTCGACCTTAAAGGGTCAGGCGAATATTCTGGTCATGCCGAATGTCGACGCCGCAAACATCACCTATAACGCCCTCAAGATTCTGGGTG
Organism: Alphaproteobacteria bacterium; assembly: GCA_028277665.1. Classification (GTDB taxonomy): domain Bacteria; phylum Pseudomonadota; class Alphaproteobacteria; order Micavibrionales; family Micavibrionaceae; genus JANQFU01. Next base: position 58,475 of record JANQFU010000046.1, read on the forward strand.
ATGCAACGGGGATCGGCCCGCTTCTGCTCGGCGTCAACAAACCTGCGCATATCATGACGCCTTCGGTCACGACACGCGGACTTGTGAACATGGCCGCACTGGCAAGCGTCGAGGCACAGGTTGAGGAAGAAGAAGCCGAAGCAACAGCACTTTAACCCCGGGAAGGAGGCTCGATGTCCGAAACCGAACCAAGCCTCCGGGATCAATTCCCGGTACCGGATCCCGAAAACGCCCAGGCAGCCTACGGCCTGAGCGACGAGACGATTGAAATCATCGTCGAGGCCCTGAACGAAGAAGATCATAATGCCGTCCGTCCCGTCCTTGAAGAAATGGACGAGCAGGACGCGGCAGAGCTTCTGGCCAAGATCGGCGGAGAACACCGCCGCCGACTCATCGAAAACCACGTCGACGTCTTCGATCCCTATGTCTTCTCGGAACTGGAGCCGGATCTTCAGGAAGACGTCCTGAACATGATGCCTGCCCGTCAGGTCGCGGCGATTGTCTCCGAACTGGACAGCGACGACGCCCTTGACCTGATCGTCGATCTTGATCCCGAGTTTCAACAGGAAATCATCCGCTACCTCTCGTCAAAAACGCGACTTGCTCTCGAAGAAGGCCTGAACTTCCCCGAAGACAGTGCCGGGCGGCTTATGCAGCGCGAGTTTGTCGCCGTCCCGCAATTCTGGACGGTCGGAAAAACCATTGACTATCTTCGTGCCGCCGGGGACGAACTCCCCGACGAATTCTTCGATATTTTCGTCATCACGCCCGCCTATCACGTCGTCGGCGATATCCCGCTGAACAGGATCCTGCGCTCAAGACGCTCCGTCAAAATCGAAGATCTGGCGCTGGAAGAGGTTCACACGATCCCCGCAGAAATGGATCAGGAAGAAGTCGCGCACCTCTTCCGGCGTGAGGGCTTTACCTCCGCGCCGGTTGTGGACAATGACGACCGGTTGATCGGGGTCATTACCATCGACGATGTCGTCGACGTCATCGACGAAGAAGCGCAGGAAGACATCATGTTGATGGCCGGGGTCGAACAAAGCGACCTTTACCGCGCCATTTTAAAAACAACGACATCCCGTTTCCGATGGCTGTTCGTAAACCTCCTGACCGCGATTCTGGCCTCGATTGTGATTTCCCTGTTCGAAACCACGCTCGACCAGCTTGTCGCGCTCGCCGTCCTGATGCCCATTGTCGCGTCCATGGGCGGGAATGCGGGCACGCAAGCATTGACGATCGCCGTCCGGGCCATCGCCGCCCGGCAGCTTTCCGGTGCTAATGCCTGGCGCGTCATCTGGAAAGAAACCATTGTCGGCACACTGAACGGCATTGCGTTCGCCATCCTGATCGGCGTTATCGCAGGGTTATGGTTTCATAATCCCACATTGGGGGCCGTCATCGCCGCCGCAATGATCTTGAATCTCATCGTCGCCGGCGTCTCAGGAGCCGGGATCCCGGTCATTCTTCACAAGCTCGGCAGCGACCCCGCAATCTCCTCGGCCGTCTTCCTGACAACGGTGACGGACGTCGTCGGCTTTTTCGCGTTTCTCGGCCTTGCCGCAATGTTTCTGATATAGGAACAAAGAACCGGCCCTCATCCCGGCTTCCGCCTGGATCCGGTTTTTTCAACAGAATTTGAGTATGCCCCTTAAACCGCTTCAAGAAGAGATTTCACCGCCGCAACCGAATGATCGAACATGGCCTGCTCGTCTGGATTGAGGGTGATTTCAACGATTTTCTCGACGCCTGCCGCCCCGATGACGACCGGCACGCCAATATAAAGGCCGTTAACGCCATATTCCCCGTTCAGCTTCGCCGCGCAAGGCAAAACCCGTTTTTTATCTTTAAGGTAACTTTCCGCCATGGCGATCGCCGAAGACGCCGGCGCATAAAACGCCGAGCCGGTTTTCAGGAGACCGACAATTTCCGCCCCGCCATTACGGGTCCGGTCGACAATGGCGTCGATGCGCTCCTGCGTGCTCCACCCCATGGCGACAAGATCGGGCAAAGGAATCCCGGCAACCGTCGAGTAGCGGACAAGCGGCACCATCGTATCCCCGTGACCGCCGAGAACAAAAGCACTGACATCCTCTACAGACACGCCGAATTCCTCGGCCAGAAAACACCGGAACCGGGCGCTGTCCAGAACGCCGGCCATGCCGACCACTTTTTGCGGGTCGAAGCCGGTCACGCGCTGCATGATCCCGACCATAACATCGAGCGGATTTGTGATAACGATGACGAAGGCCTGCGGTGCGCGGGCCTTGATTTCGGCGCCGACGGCCTCAATCACACCCTTGTTGATCCCGATCAGGTCGTCCCGGCTCATTCCCGGCTTGCGCGGAACGCCCGCCGTAACGATGACGACGTCCGCGCCGTCCATTACATCGTATGCGTTGCTGCCCGCCATGACCGAATCGAAGCCTTCGACCGGCGCGGCCTGCGCGATATCCAGAGCCTTGCCTTGCGGGATTCCCTCCGCGATATCGATCAGCGCAACGTCGCCCAGATCCTTCATCCCCGTAAGAAGCGCAAGCGTTCCGCCGATTTGCCCCGCACCAACCAGTGCAATTTTTTTCCGTGCCATAATCATTCCTCTCTTTGTCTTCTTAACTTATCCGAAAGGATAGGCAATCACACGAACAGAGACAACTCCGAATTACGCCTTCCCTCTTGCGACGCGGGGCGGCGGGCGATATGACAGAGGCATGAATTATCGTCATATTTATCATGCCGGCAATTTTGCCGATGTCTTCAAACATGCACTCTGGCTTTGGGTTCTGGAATATTTGCGCCGGAAAGACAAGCCGTTTTTCGCGCTTGATACGCATGCCGGTCTCGGGATGTACGATCTTGAGGACGCGCGCGCCCGTAAAACCGCCGAAGCGCAGGACGGGATCGCTGCGTTATTCAAAGCCCGAAAGATCGGAGCCATCGACTGCCCGGCCCTGAATTCCTATCTGGATTTTGTTGCGGCGTGTCATCCGGAAAATTCCGGGAGCGGTTCGAAAATCCGCTATTATCCCGGCTCTCCGGAAATTCTCGCCCGCTGCCTGCGCCCGGGCGACCGCGGCACGGTGATTGAGCTTCACCCGGAAGATGCGCCGTCAATTCAAAACCGGTACCGAAAGACGCCGGGGTTTCAGGTCGCGCAGAGAGACGGCTACGAGGCCGTCCGCGCCCTCCTCCCGCCGCCTGACGGCTGCCGCCGGGGAGCTGTGCTGATCGACCCGCCTTTTGAAGAGCCCGGAGAATTTTCGCGGATGATCCGCGCCCTCAAAGACGGGCACAAACGCTTTGCCACCGGTATTTATCTGTTCTGGTACCCGATCAAGGACACGGCATCGATCCGGGATTGGCGCCGTGCCCTCGAAGACACCGGCATCCCGAAAATCAGCGCAGCGGATTTTTATCTTCGCCGCCCGGAGGATCCCTCCCGCCTGAACGGGGGCGGCATGGCCTTTGTCAATCCGCCCTACGGGTTATGCGATCTTCTGGCGAGAGACATGTTCCCCGCGCTGGCCGGAGCCTTTTCCGCCCATGCCCCTAAGGCCTTCTGGGAGGTTCGCGAGATAAACGGGGAATGTCCTGTTTCCTGACCCCCTTCCCTTGCCTTGGGCCTTTCGTGCACCTATCTCTATTTTGACAAGAATCAAAAACCACGCAACACAGGACTCTGATGCAATGAAATCTTTTGCTTTCGCGTTTCTCATGCTTTTTATCTCATTCCCCGCACTTGCGGCAGAGCCTTTAAAATTAAAGCAGGTCGAGGCGGAATATGTCTGCATGGTCAACGACACTGTCTTCACAGAGCCGCAGATTGAAGTTCCCGTCGGAGACAAGATCTATTACGGTTGCTGCTCAGGCTGCGTCGGTCTGCTCCAGGGCAGTGACGAATACCATACCGCTATCGACCCGGTCAGCGGGAAAGACGTCGACAAAGCGAGCGCGGTTATCGGCGTTTCTCCGGACCTCCAGGCTTATTATTTTGAGAACATCGAAAATCTGAAGGCCTACACCGGCACACAGCCGAAAGGTACGGATACGGAATAAAATCGCTTTTACGCGCGTGCCGGCCCCCCGAAAAATTTATGGATTGAAGGGGGCTTTCAAAAATAACTCTTGCATTTCCGGACTTGAATCTATAAACAGCAGTTTCGGTTTTCCCAAGTTTAGATAAGGACAGAGGACAATGGCTGTTCCGAAGAAAAAGACATCAAAATCCAAAAGAGACATGCGCCGCTCGCATCATGCGCTTGGCGCGGCAAACTGGATTGAAGATCAACATACCGGCGAGCCGGTTCTGCGCCACCATGTCGACCTGAAAACCGGCATGTACAAAGGCCGCCAGGTCATTACAGACCGGGATTGAGTCCTCTCCACGCCTCCCCTGCCGCCTTTGCAGGGGTTGTCAGCGGTCTTCTCTCCCCCTAATATGCGCCGCAGGATTCACTACAGTGAACGAACATGTCATATGATTTTACAATTGCGCTTGACGCGATGGGCGGCGATTACGGCCCGGATGTAACCATACCGGGAGCAGCGAAAGCTCAGACCGCCCTCCCCGGTGCGTCTTTTCTCATTTTCGGCGATGAAAACCGTATTTCCCAGAAATTAAACCTCTATCCGGAGCTCACGGCCGTCAGTGAAATCCACCACACTACTCAGGTCGTCCGCAGTGAAGACAAACCCTCTGCCGCACTTAGAAACGGACGGAATTCCAGCATGCGCCTCGCGGTGAACGCCGTCTCGGACGGAGATGCCGCCTGCATCGTTTCCGGGGGAAATACCGGTGCCCTGATGGCCATTTCGAAACTCGTCCTGAAAACTCTGCCGGGCATTCACCGCCCGGCGATTGCCAGCGTTTTTCCAACGATGCGCGGTGAAACCGTCATGCTCGACCTCGGAGCCAATGTATCCTGCGATGATGAAAATCTGGTTCAGTTCGCAATCCTTGGCGCCGTTCTGGACCGGGCCGTCCGCGGCGTGGAAAGACCGCGTGTCGGCCTCCTGAATATCGGTGTCGAAGAAATGAAAGGAAACGATCAGGTCCGGTCTGCGGCAAACGTCCTTCGCCATATCGATTTCCCAGGCCGTTTCGAAGGTTTTATTGAAGGAAACGATATCCCAAAAGGCACGGTCGATGTCGTCGTTACGGACGGATTTACCGGAAACGTCGCCATCAAGGTTGCAGAAGGCGTCGGAAAAATGATGGACCATTATATCAAGGATGCCTTTAAATCCTCTCCTCTTGCCATGCTCGGCGCACTTTTATCATATCCCGCCCTGCGCAAACTCAAAAACAGGATCGATCCCCGCCATTACAACGGCGGTATGTTTCTCGGCCTTGACGGCGTTTGCGTAAAATCACACGGCGGAAGCGACAGTTACGGTTTTTCCCGCGCCATCATTACAGCCGCAGAAATGGTCCGGCACGGATTCAACAAAAAAGTGGCCGCGGAAATCGAACATCTCGCCTCCCAGGAAAGCTTTTTGATGAATACCCAGACACTGGCGGAAGAATGAGCACGGAAACGACAATCCTGCGTTCGGTAGTAACCGGCACCGGCAGTTATTTGCCGAAAAAAATCCTGACAAACCGGGATCTTGAGTCCATGGTCGAAACCAGTGACGAATGGATCACACAAAGATCCGGTATCCGGGAGCGCCATATTGCAGACGACTCCGAAACAACCTCTTTTATGGCTACGGAAGCCGCCCGGCGGGCGCTGGAAATGGCCAAACTGCAGGGACGCGATATCGATGGCGTTATTGTCGGAACCGCGACGCCGGATCGTTCTTTCCCATCGGTGGCTACATCCGTGCAACGCCATCTCGGCATTAAAAACGGGCCGGCCTTCGACCTTCAAGCCGCGTGTTCAGGATTTATATATGCCCTTTCCGTCGCCGACGCGCTTTTGAAACAAGGCCGGGACGGCGCGCGGCTCCTTGTAATCGGAGCCGAGAAAATTTCATCTCTTGTCAACTGGGCGGACCGGGCGACCTGTGTCCTGTTCGGAGACGGCGCCGGAGCCGTCGTCCTGGAAGCCAGACACGGAACAGGAGACAGACGGGACCGGGGAATTCTTTCCACGCATCTGCATGCCGACGGAACGCATCAAGACATCCTGTACACAGACGGCGGCGTCTGCACGACCGGGACGTCCGGTTTTATTCATATGGAAGGAAAAGACGTTTTCCGGTATGCGGTCAACTATATGAGCGAGATCGTCAACGAAATCCTCCTCCGGAACGAAATTACGGCGGATCAGGTCAACTGGCTTTTGCCTCATCAGGCCAATCTCAGAATTATTGAAGGCACCGCAAAAAAACTCGGCATGCGCAAAGAACAGGTTATCGTTACAGTCGACCGCCACGGAAATACCTCTGCCGCATCCATTCCTCTCGCTTTTGATGAAGCCGTTCGGGACGGACGCGTCAAACCGGGAGACCTGCTGATGCTTGAAGGACTGGGAGCCGGGCTGACCTGGGGCGGCGCGCTCCTGAGATACTGATCTCTTTGTTTCTTTTTTGTGATCACACCCCGAGAGAGAATTGACCTTTCCTTTTGAAAAGGGTAGGCTCGACAGGTAATCGAACAGAAATGGGGAAGTTATGTCCAATCGAACCATTACCAGGGCCGATCTGACGGAAGCAGTTTACGGCGAAGTCGGTCTCTCTCGCAACGAATCTGCGGATCTTGTCGAAGCCGTTCTTGGAGAAGTCGAGGATGCGCTCGTAAAAGGCGACGGCGTTAAAATTTCATCCTTCGGAAGCTTTTCCGTGCGTGAGAAAGGCGAAAGAATCGGACGAAACCCGAAAACCGGCGTCGAGGTGCCGATTCTTCCACGTAAAGTACTGGTCTTCCGGGCGTCCCACGTCCTGAAAGACCGGATTAACGCGGGCGAATAAAGCCGGCAGGTGCGCGGAGCCTGTATCAAACGGCAAAGACAGAATAATAACACGTGAAAGGCTGGCAAAATGTCATCTGAATCGGCAACCAGTATGCGGAACAAAACAAGCGCAGGGAAAAGCGAACCTCCGGCGAAGACAACAGAACAGGGCAAGGCAAGACAAACGATAGGTACAGTTGTGAACCGCGACCAGATTCAAAGTTTCCGCGGCCATGATCAGGACGGTACGGCCGCCCGGAAAGCGGCCGGAGCCTTTAAAACCATTAGCGAAGTTGCTGATGAGATCGGCGTTCAGCAGCATGTTCTGCGTTTCTGGGAAACGAAATTTTCGCAGGTCCGGCCTTTAAAAAGAGGGGGCGGACGCCGTTACTACCGCCCTGAAGACGTCGATGTCCTCAAAACCATTCATCACCTTCTTTATACGCAGGGCTATACGATTAAAGGCGTACAAAAACTTCTGCGCGGTCAGGGGAAACATCAGGTCATTAACGGGGAATTTTCCGCTCTTGCCGCCGGAGATTTTTCCGCGCCGGATCATTTCCCCGACACGCCTTCCCGTCTTTCTGCCGAGAGCCGGCCTTCGCAGACCCCGGGAGTTCCCGGATCTGCGGACGCGCCTTCAGCTTCCACCTCAACAGCAGCCGGTCTGAGCGAACATCAGAAGACAGCCCTTCAGGCCCTTCTTTCGGATTTGAAGGGTATGAAAGACGAAATTATATAGGAAGCTCTGCAAAAATCTCTTTTTCGTCATCCCCGCGAAAGCGGAGATCTTTCAACTCTTTGTTTCTAAAAGATTCCCGCCTTCGCGGGAATGACGATTTTTGTATTAATAGAGGTTTTTCCAGAGGTTCCCATACTCTTCCCACCGGATGATGATTTCCGGATGATGATTTCTTGCGTTTCCTTTGGAGTTCAGGTAAAAGTCTTTCCGTCGGAGCGTGGCGCAGTCTGGTAGCGCACTTGCATGGGGTGCAAGGGGCCGGAGGTTCGAATCCTCTCGCTCCGACCATCAGCCTTCGCACTTAACACCCCTCAATTTTGTCATTGCGAGCCCGCGGAGCGGGCGCGGCAATCCAGAATCTTACAGATTTAAACACTTTTTCTGGATTGCTTCGTCGCCTACAGCTCCTCGCAATGACGGAAAAGAAGACCTTTCACGAAATTGAGGGGTGGTAAGGCCTTCGCACTTCGTGCTTTGGAATGCAGGGGCTATCTGGTAAAATTTTTGTTTTAGCGACCTACTGTAAAAACAGCCGGGCGAGGCGGTCGCGGGCGTCCATGGCGGCTTCCATGTCGGGCATACCGGCTTCATGTGCGAAGGACAGATAGCGCCCGGCCGTTTCTTCCTGAACGAATAAAAGGGCGGCGCCGCTTCCCTCCTGTCCGTCCGGAGATACGACACACGCGATCTCGTAGCCGACAAGTCCCTCTCCTTCGTACGAGCGCGAAACGGCAAAATCACCGACGCAACGCTGCCGCGCCCGGCCGATAAAACGATCGGCAAAACTCTCGAGTGAGGGCATATCGCTGCTCCGGTATAGCTCGGCGTTGCCGACTACGTTTCCGGCCTGCCAGCGCCAGGCTTTCTCTGCCGCGCCCGGGTCGGAGGGACGAGGCGGGACATCCGTTGCAATACCTGCCTGTTTCAAAAGCGCCGTGACATCCGGAACGAGCCGGCTTACCGAGGAAACAGGACGCGTGGATTGCGCCGCGGCGAGCTTAGGCTCCTCCCAGACAAGTTTTCTGTCAGGTTTTCTGGAAAGCCGCTCCTCTTTCAGTTTTGCAACTTCCTTTTGAAGGTCCGACACAACGCCGCGCGTCGAAGAAAGCTCCGTTTCAAGATCTTTACGCTCTTCACGAAGACGTTTCAGGTCGCGCTCCATTTTGTCGTAATTGTGACGGCTTGCCTCAAGATCGCGCGAGGCTTTGGTTCTGGAAAGACCGGTTTCCGCGACTTCCGCCGTCAAACCGGTAATTCTGGAGGCCATTGTCTCTTTTTCCCTGCGCAGATCCGCAAGGTCTTCCTGCAGGGATCTGATCAGTTCTTCTTTTCCGGACGCAAGCGCCTGACCTTTGGCTTTGGCATCTCCCGCTTCTGCGGTTGCGGCGGCCAGAGCGTCCTGCGTCCGGCTCAGACGTTCGCGCAAAGAAGCCAGAACCTGCTCCAGAGAAATCAGACGGGCTTCGTAGCCGCCATTGCGCTCCTTCAGATTTTTTGCCTGCTGTATCAAGTCCGCGTTCTGGCGTTTCAACTCTTCATTTTCGGCCAGAACGTCACCGATTTCTTCCCTGACTTTTTCCGCAACGACTCCAGCCTGGTCGGCAAGTCTGGCATTGGCCGTGCTTAAAGCTTCCTCAAGATCCATAAGATGGCGGCGCTGTTCTTTGGATGCTGCGGCCGGATCGAAGAGCATGGCTTCCAGACGAATTTTATCTTCCTTGCACGCCGCTTGTTCCTGTTCGCGCTGAAGACCGATCCGCTCCAGCTCCCGCTCCAGCTCGTTATAACGGCGCGTAGCCGTCTCGAGATCCCAGTTCCCATCCGAATCCGACAAACGCCGGGATTCGAGATCCGCACGAACGGAAGCCAGATCCTTGCGGAGTTTTCCGTTTTCATCCTTCAATGCGGCGAGTTTGTTTTTCAAAAGCTTGATTTCCTGCGCCTTCACAAAATCAACAGTGCCCGCCGATACGGCAGCGGCAGAGCCGGAGGCGGAGACAGTTTCCTCAGCCGGTTCCGGTTGCTTCTGCGGGCAGTTGTTTTGGTCTGCGGCAAAAGCGGAGCTTTTATGCGCCAGTTGCTCCTGAAGCTGCGCCCGGACCTGTTCAAGATCCCGGACACGTACATGCATCGCCTGCAGGCGGTTTTTGTAGTCTGCGATTTCCTTCTTATAATCGATCCCGCCATATTCGTCCTGAGATGTCGGAGGCCGGGTTTTTGCCGAAAAAGCGCCGGCTTGCACTCCGGTGCGAATCTGGCGGCGCAAATCTTCGTTCTGAGTCTTCAGGAGGGCTATCTTTTCTTCCAGTTCCTGCAGGGCCGTTTCTTGCCCCGCCCCCTCACCGTAAGAGTCCTTGAGCGTTTCTTTCTGCTTCAAAAGCGCGGCTTTCAATCGCGCATTCTCCTGACGAAGCGATTCGAGGAGGAGATCGTCCTGTGAAGTCCGGGATTCCGGCGCGGGTGATGAGGAGGTTCCCAAAGGTGTACGGACATCTGAAACCTGGGCCTGTAACGGCCTGTTTCCTTGTTCCACACATACTTGCAAAGACGCATTGGCTTCAATCATATCGGGCAGAGCGAGACGGTAGAGCGTTCCGGAAAGGTCGAGCTCCAGCATCTTTGCTTTTCTAATGGCTTCAAAAAATGAAGGTTCCTTGAATTGAAAGACAAACGACGTTTCGGAATCGGGGGGTCGGGAAGAGGCGTTCAGAACCCGGTTTCCGGCTTTCAGGCTCAGGTCATAAACACCCTCGGGATTGACGGTTCCGGGAAAATCGACAGCCAGAGACGTTGCTCCGGCCGCATTCCGCGCGAAAGAGAGATAAATATTCCCCGGATATTCGCGTGAGATCGTGCAATACGGCGGCTGCGCCGCAAGACCGGCCCGGGACAGGTTCCAGCCTGAAGCCGGGCGAATCAGGTCATCTGCAGCCTGTACAGGCCCCGGCAACGCACCAAAAAAAATAATGAGAATGAATGTTGTTATGCCCCTCATATGCCTGCCCTTTCCCGGGTCAAAATATATCTGCGGGTTTAGTTTTACTCTGCAACCGAACGGATAACCAGAACGCGGCGTCCCGTATCCCGGTCACGATAAATCTTTCCGGTCGGGCGTCCCCTGCGATCCTTCCGAATGGACGGATGATCTCCGGCGTCTTGCAGAATCCGCAAAACCGCCTGCGTAAACGTCCCTTCATGACGGATGGCTTTCGGGACCCTGTATTCCTCCAGAGAATTCCAGACCAGATAATAGTTCGTCCTGTCCGTCCAGTCTTCCAGAACGTCACGAAGATTGCTTCCGCGCTTTGCTTCCCACGTTCCGTACGGGTCGTCATCCCTTGCGGCTTTCCCGGAAATCGGCGTTTTTTCTACTTGCGGAGGCGGCACAGCAGGCATGGATTCCGCTTTTTTTTGCGCATTCGCGAAAAGGCGGCGCCCGGACGCTTCTTCATAGGCATCCAGCAACGCGGCAACGGCCGCGTTAAACGGTCCGTCATAACCGAAATCGTAGGGGACGGGCACCGGTATCTCCTCCTGCACAGACCAGGCAAATCGAACCCCTGCCCGCTCGGACCAGCGATCCAAGACGTTTTTGAGGCTCTCTCCTTTCCGGGCCTGCCAGAACGCGCCCTGTTCGCGGTATGTCACCTTCCTCAGCGGCCCCGCCTGAACCGGCTTCTCCGGCCGGGAAATCGAAAAATCCCGGGCCTCAATTTCAACATACCGCGGACCGTTCAACGCTTTCCGCAAACCGGAATCCGAAGGAACCTCGCCCTCCACGGGAATCACCGGCGTCAGATTAGAGGCGGGCTCCCCGGATTTTTCTTCCAGTGCTTTTTGGGAAGGCTCAGGTTTCATGATCCCGTCGACGGAGAAATCCATCCGCCCGCTCAAGCTTAACGTTTCAGAGGATTTATCCGTCTGGTCTGCCGCACGGACGGGAAAGGCCGGTCCGGACAGCATAAGCAACATCAAGACGGCAAAAAAGCATCTATACGGGATACGACCGGCGGCCATTGCAGAGATCCTTTATTTTCATCAGGTTCCGACACAATACGGCAAGGAAAGACGAGCGGCAAGCCCCCCTGAGACCGGCAGGGCTAGTTATCCCGTTTTGATGAGGCGCCCTGCGCGAGCGCGGCCTCCAGAAAACGGTCGAGATCGCCGTCGAGCACGGCCTGTGAGCTTGTCGTCTCGACCCCGGTCCGCAGATCCTTGATCATCTGGTAAGGATGGAGGACGTAAGAGCGAATCTGGTGGCCCCAGCCGATATCGCTTTTTTCCTCATGCGCGTGCATGGCCTCGGCTTCGCGGCGTTTGAGTTCCTGCTCGTAAAGACGGGCCTTGAGCATCGACATGGCGTTGGCCTTGTTCTGATGCTGGGAGCGTTCGCTCTGGCAGGCGACGACGATCCCGGTCGGCGTGTGCGTGATCCGCACGGCGCTGTCGGTTGTATTGACGTGCTGGCCGCCCGCCCCGGAAGAGCGGTAGGTATCGATCCGCAAATCTTTTTCCTCGATCGCGATGTCGATATTGTCGTCCACGACCGGAGAAATGCCGACCGACGCGAAGCTCGTATGACGGCGGGCGTTGGAATCGAAGGGGGAGATCCGGACCAGACGGTGAACGCCGGTCTCCGTTTTAAGCCAGCCGTAAGCCTGATGCCCGGAGACTTTCAGGGTCGCCGATTTGATCCCGGCTTCCTCGCCTTCGCTTTCCTCCATCCAGGTCAGCTTGTAGCCCCGGCGATCCGCCCAACGGACATACATGCGCAGCAGCATCTGCGCCCAGTCCTGCGCTTCCGTCCCGCCGGCTCCGGCATTGATCTGAAGATAGGCGTCGTTCGAATCCGCTTCCCCCGAGAGGAGCGCGGCAATTTCCAGCTTTTCCGCTTCTTTGAGGACGGTTTTGAGCGCGGCTTCGGATTCGGCGGCGACCGCCTCGTCGCCCTCCTCTTCCGCAAGCGCGATCAGGCCGATGTGATCCTCAAGCGCCGCCTCGATCTTCCGGACATCCCCGAGACTGGCGTCGAGGATATTGCGTTCCTGCATGATTTTCTGGGCTTTGTCCGGATCGGACCACAGGCCGGGATCTTCGGCCAGAGCGTTCAACTCCTCCAGCCGCGCGCATGCCTGATCCCAGTCAAAGATGCCTCCTCAGCAAAGTCACCGACTCGCGGATCGAATCGACGATTGCCTGCGTTTCTGCTTTCATGGATAGCTCTAAACTTATGTCGTATCTTTTTTAAAACAGACACCTAGGCGGCGGCCGACATCAGATGATCCCCTTCGGCGAAGAAGGTCAGCATCGATCCGATGAACGGCGCGATATCTTCATTTTCTCCGATCCGGGCCGTCAGAAGATTGCCGTCCATGCAGAGCGATTCGCCCTGCCAGATTGCGCCGCTTTCTGAGGCGCGTTCGTCCAGTGCATCGTCTCCCGTAATATTCCGTCCGGCGGCGAGCCCTGCGAAGAAAAGAAGATCCACGCCCTCACCGACCATGACGATCCGCTTGCCGGCGCTCATGAAGCCGTTGATAAAGCGGCGTGTGTGTGCCGTTTGCTTGAGTTTTTCGACAGAACGCGCGCCGCCCGGAACCAGCAGCATGTCAAAATCCGCCGCCAGAGACGTGCCAAGCGGGTAATCGACCGCGAAGTGATGGCCCCAGCCTTTTCCGTGCCAGCTATTGACCAGCCCCTGATCGAGAGAGACGACGCGGACATTCGCCCCTTCCGCAAGAAGTGCGCGCTGGCATTCCGTCATATCGCGTTCATAAAAACCGTTTGCCACGAGCACGGCGATTTTCACATCGTTCAATCTTTTTTTCATAGCCGACCTTTCTTCTGGATGCCAACCGGCAAAGCCCCGTTTTCTCCCGTGTACATACGCGAATAAACAGCGTCATACACGGGTGAAACAGCGTGACCTCGACAGATTTTCCCTTATCGGAAACAGTTGGGTTCGTTTGACTGCCGGACTGTATGCCACCAAAGGCAACACAGTGTCAAGTTTTCCGTCTTCTTTTATCATAATTTCGCTTCAAACAAAAGCAAAAACAATAAACTAGCGTGTTTTTATGACCGGCGTCAATTTGCCGGCACGCTATGCGCCTTCCAGTTCGCGTACTTTTTGCACCGGCGCGCCGGTGATCGATTCCGGAAGTCCGAGATCCTCTTCGGCAGGGGTTTCTCTGTATTGACGCTGGGGCGGCGGGTTATTTCCGTCCTGCTGCTCCTGCGGTCTTGAGGCGTTCAGATAGCGCTCCAGAGCGCGCGGATCGAATTCATAATCCTCGATCATGTCGTTCCAGCCGTTAAAGACCCGCTGGTAATATTCCGCATGCTGGAGGTAGCTTTCGCTCATGACCCGGTCGCCGCTCGCGGCGGCGTCTTTGGCCAGCGCGATATATTTCTCGTGGATCTGATTGGCCGTACCCCTGATCCGTACGTCCGGCCCGTTGCTGTCGAAAACCTGATTGCGGGATTGGGTGCGCCGGTTGTTTCCGTTGCCCCGGTTTCTTGAACGTCTGCTTCCAGTTCCATGTCTCATTTTTCGGCCACCCGTACTCTTGCTTTTCGAATCAATGGATACGTACATCATACACAATTTTGTCCACAGGCAACAGCCCCGATGAAATCAATTGAATCCGGTTTTTATCAAAACTATCCCCATCTCCGTCTACACACGTACGCCCGTTAGCGGCATCGTAGCGGAGGTGTCCGATCAACCTCATCTTCCGTGAACAAGGAAACGATACGGTCAGGGCGCCCGTTCAATCAAGCGGAGAAGAGAAAAATTTTTCATTTATCCCCACAGGCAATCTCCGCAACCCGGCTGTTTCCGCCGTTATCCGGGTGCACCTTGCAGGATGCGACTCGTGACTCTTCCGCGAGTCGCATAATCCCGTTTTCCTGATCGTAACCGATTTCGAAATAGGCCCGGCTATGGGGATAAAACAGCCGCTCCAGACCGGAAAAAATCTTTTTGTATTCCATAAATCCATCTTTTCCACCGTCGAGCGCGAGAATCGGATCGAATCTCCGGACCGATTCTGCCAGTCCGGGAATCACTTCACGGGCAATATAGGGAGGATTCGCAACAATCACGTCGAATCGGGCGGTCAGGGCCTGATGCCAGTCTCCGCAAACGCACGCCATGCGCGCTTCCACATGATGACAGCGCGCATTCCCGTACGCCGTCCGGAGCGCGCCTTCCGAAATATCCACAGCCACGCCACAGGATTCAGGGTAAAGGGTCAACAGAGTTATCAACAGACAGCCCGTCCCCGTCCCGAGATCAAGAATCGATAACGCCTGATCCGGATCGGTAAAACGCTTGCGAACGAGATCGACGATCAGCTCCGTCTCCGGCCGGGGATCAAGGGTCTCCTTTGAGAGGAGGAAATCCAGACCGTAAAATTCCCGATGTCCTGATATGCGGGAGACCGGCTCTCCGGCCAGATTACGGGTCAGGCCGTCCTGAACTTTGTTGATCTCCGCGTCCGATACCACCTTATCAGGATAAGTCAGGGCCTCGCCCGGCGCGGCGATGCCCAGATAATCAAGCAATTGCCGGGCGCGATGTCCGGGCCCGGCACATCCGGCCTGCCTGTACGCATTTCGCACCGAGTCGTACAGGGTGCCAAGCGTCTGTTTATGAGTCTTCTCAGCCATCGATCTCGGCCAGTTTTGCCGCCTGATCCTCGGCGGTCAGGGAATCGACGATTTCATCGAGAGATTCGCCTGTCAGGACTTCATTCAGCTTATACAGCGTCAGGTTGATCCGGTGATCCGTGACGCGGCCCTGCGGGAAATTATACGTACGGATTCGCTCTGACCGGTCGCCGCTGCCGACCTGCGATTTGCGGTTTTCGGCCCGTTCGCTTTCATAGCGGCGGCGCTCCTCATCGAAAATTTTGGTGCGCAGGAGCATCATCGCCTTCGCCTTGTTTTTATGCTGGGAGCGCTCCTCCTGCATCGCGACGACCGTTCCCGTCGGGATGTGGGTGATTCGTACGGCGCTGTCGGTCGTGTTGACGTGCTGGCCGCCCGCGCCCTGCGAGCGGTAGGTATCGATCCGCAAATCGCTTTCATTGATATCGACGTCAACGTCTTCGGCTTCCGGCAGGACGGCAACCGTTGCCGCCGAGGTATGGATCCGCCCGCCCGATTCCGTCTTCGGCACCCGCTGGACGCGGTGGACGCCGGATTCGAATTTCAGGCGCGCAAAAACGTCATGACCGCTCACGCGGGCGATAATCTCCTTATAGCCGCCAAGCTCGCTTTCAGAGGCTTCCATGATCTCAAGACGCCAGCCTTTATACGCGGCGTATCCCCGGTACATGTCGAAGAGATCTCCGGCGAAGAGAGCCGCTTCCTCGCCGCCTGTTCCGGCCCTGATTTCGAGAATGGCGTTCCGCGCGTCCGCCTTGTCTCTGGGGATCAACGCGAGACGAATCTCTTGTTCAAGTGCCGGGATTTCGTGTTCGAGCCGGATCAGATCTTCCTGCGCCATATCCTTCATATCCGGATCTGTCAGGAGCGGACCGAGATCCTCAAGCTCGCGCACCGCACGCTCATAGGTCTCCAGCGTCTCGACCACGGGGCCAAGCTCCGCGTATTCGGTCGCCAGTTTTGTATAGGCTTCACCGCTCAACCCGCCTGCGCCCATCAGCGCGGCCAGTTCCTCGTAGCGCGCCTTGACCGGCGCGAGTTTATCCACCAAAGAGGCCATATTCCTGTTCTTTTACGTTTTCTTTTGTCTTTTTGTTTTAACCACAAAACTTACGCAGAGCGTGTTCTGCCTCTCTACTGTGGGGAGAGGCAGCAGGTTTCTTGCTTCACAAGAAACCTGCGGATGAGGGGCACAAAATATTATCTTGAAACACAACTTCGTATTCCATATTTCTATCCACCCCCCTCACCCGGCCCTTGTATCTTGCCAAAGGCTTCTCAACGGGAGAAGAGAAGAACGGCGCGGGGGATCTCACACCCCTTGGCCGGGGAGACCTCTGGAGAGCTCAATCGCCGCGCTGCTCAGCAAAACAGGCAGCATCAAGTCCGAACAGTCGCAAGGTTTTTCCCGTATTGCATTGCAAGGCTGGACAGGCGCTGCCAAACGGGAGGGATCCTATCATGTTTATTGGCATGGACGTAAGCAAAAAGACGGCCGACGTCAGGGCAATCGCATATGAACAGGACTTGGGAATTGCTTACTTCATACCTTTATCTGTCCCTCAGGGATCAAAACACGATAGAGCCAATGTTCGGACGCCTGCAGGATTTTCGAAGAGTGGCAACCCGCTATGATAAGCTCGCCAGAAAATTTTTCGCCGGACTAGGACTATGCCCGGCCGCTTTACTTTGTTACTGGATATATAAGGCAATGTTTCTGCATCCTAATAAAAACCGGCAGGAGAGCCAGCCATGGAAAAATGGAAAGTCCTGGAGCGCGAATACGTCCTGACCTCGCTCTATATGAGGGTCCGGCGTGAGACCGTTGAACTGCCGGACGGACGCATTTACAAGGAATACTATATCCGGGAGCGCATCGGCTGGGCAGCCGTCTTTGCCGTCACGGAAGATGGGCGCGTTCTCCTGAACGAACAATACAAACACGGAATCAAGGAAACCGTCGTGGAACTCCCGGGCGGAAACATCGAAGACGGCGAAGATCCAAAAGACGCGGCTATCAGGGAACTCAGGGAAGAAACAGGATACACAGGAGCCGATCTCGAATTCATGGGACGTTTCATCATCGACCCGACATATTGCGACGGACACGTTTATCTCTATTTTGTAAAAAATATTCACTATAAAGGCGACAAACTCGACGATCCGAAAGAGATCATCACAAACCGTCTTGTCAGCATTCCCGATCTCCGGAAGATGCTTGAGCGCGGCGATATTTCCGCAATCAGTCAATACGCTTTGATTCAAAAAATCCTTCATGAAAAATTCCCGGAAACGAGCAATGCGGAGAGGGCATAAATGAACATCCAGCCTCACTCTCCGCAACCGGCCGCGGCCGCCGTTCTGCGCGGGATGGTGTTTGCCCTGATTGCGTTTGGTCTTCTGGCGGCGTTGAATGTCTTTGCCAAGCTGCTCAGCGATACGCATACGCCGGTTGAGAATGTCTTTTACCGCTGCATCGGCGGGCTTGTCCTGACGGTTGCGTTTTTAACGGTGACGGGGCGGCTCGGACGGCTGAAAACCTCGAATTTACGCGGGCAGATCGGGCGCGGCGCGTTGGGACTGCTCAGTAATATTCTGATTTTTGCGACTTTCGCCCATCTCCCGCTTGCGGACGGAACCGTCCTGCTTTTCGCGGCGTCCATTCTGATGCCCGTGTTCGGGTTCTTTTTTCTGTCCGAAAAAGTAGGCGTCTGGCGATGGAGCGCGATTGCGGCCGGATTTTGCGGGATTGCGCTCATGGCCGGACCGACCGGGAGCGGAAGCCCCATCGGTCTTATATTCGGGCTTGGGGCCGCGACAACGATCGCGCTCTCGGCCGTCATGATGCGTTGGCTCGGCCGTTCTGACGATCCGTTTGCGACCGCCTTTTATTTCCAGCTTATCGCCGCTTGCGGAGCCGGGCTGTGCATGCCGTTTATCGCGAACCCGCTGACCGGAGAAGACCTTCTTTACATCGCCGGGCTCGGAATCACGGGCGGTGGCGGCGCGCTCCTTCTGGCCAGTGCATATAAGCTCGCCCCGCCGTCAGCCGTCGCGCCGCTCAATTATACCGGCCTGCTCTGGGCCACGCTTTTCGATATTCTCCTCTGGGCCTATATTCCCGGCTGGCCGATCTATCTCGGCGGGGGAATCGTCATCGCGAGCGGGCTTGTCATCGTCTATCGGGAGCGGCGAAATCAAACGGCATAATTCCACGGCAAGATTTCACTTGTGCTCAAATGTATCGCCGGGCGAGAGCGTCTCCGGAAAGTCTTCTTCCAAAGATTTTTTCGCATGCGCATCGCCTTTCAGCCAGGCATCGAAAAACAGGACCGCCGCCCGGGAGGTCACATCCCAGAACGGCATCCGCGCTTCATCACCGGGCGTCCGTCCACCGAAACTGCTATGTTCCGCCCCTTTCAAGACAAGAAGATACTGGGCGGGCGCCTCAATGGCTCTATAGGGGCGTGTACGTTGCGCCGGATCAAAATTTTCGTTAAACGGGTAGCCGTCCTCGGTTCCGGTCACATGAAGAATTGGAATCTCGACCCCGTCATAAATACCGGTCAGTTCGGAATCCGGAAGATCAAAAAAACGTTTGTTCACATTCGGACTTAACGCGAGAGCCGCCTTGATTCTTTCTTCTTTATGCGGCTGCCCGCCAAGCCAGCTTCTCTCTCCGGCGATTTTCAGAACGCCGTGAGCGCCGAAAGAGTGCCCGGCCATCCCGATCTTCTCAAGATCGAGAAGGCCTTCGAATACGCCTCCCGCACAATTCAGACGTTCCAGTTCATCCAGAACAAAGGGAATATCAAGGTTACGATCGAAAGACGCACCCGGAATTTTATATATTTCCCGCAATTCCTCTTTCGGGAGTGTCGGGTCCGGTACATTGTCCCAGATGCTCTGGTCGCTTCCCGGATGTTGCAAAAAGAAAGCCATATAGCCGTGGCCGGAAAGCGCCATGCCGAGATAAGGCGCCGTCTCAACCGTTCCTCCCATCCCGTGAGAAAATAATATAACCGGAGCCGGACCGATCTGCCGGGAGGGCGCATAAAGTTTATAGGGGATCTGACGATCTCTGGACGTATCCTCAAAAACGCCGTAAGAAATTCGAACATCCCCGCGCGCACTCGCCACAGGAGAAACAAACGCAGCAACAAGAAAAAGAATCCCTGTCAAAAGAGCCAAATGACGCATTTTTTCTTTCTTTTTATTCGATTCCGTTTGCCAGACACTATCACCAACACCCGACACGAAGAACCCTTTTTTCGCCGTCAATAAACACATTAATCCTTGCCGGATGGAAATCACGCGTGATTTTTGCCTGCGGCGTCAGAATCCGGTAGGGGCGCTGGGTCCGGCGCAAAGCGGACTCATCGAGGACCTTGCCGATCCACGGCCCGAAACCGCAGATATCCGTGCCGGATTGCGCAGGCGACACAGCAACATTCAAATAACGCGGCCGGGCAAATTTCCGTCCCGCCCCCGTGGCAGCCGTCTGCGTTTCAGGAGAAATATCAACATCCGGAAGCGCCTCAACCGGTCCGGCCGCCGCACGATGCGCCGCAAGCGGATCTCTTTCTTCCGTTCCCGGATTTGTCCCCTTACGCCTTATTTTCTGCGTCGTGATCGCTCCAACCGTATAGGGTTGATCGAGCACCTGCTCCGCAAAATCTCTCTTCCCGGCCTGAGCCGGAGAGATCCCCCGGAACAGGGCAACCAAGCACCACATGAGTATGCATACACGGCAGAGGCGGAGAATCAGGATCAGGTTCATTTTTTACCGTCTCCTTCACGTTCCCGGCGCCGAAGAAAACCGGTCGTCCCAATTTCATCCAACGCGGCGGCATCTTTTTTCTCGCGCGCGGCGAGCGCCTCGGCCTTGCGGCGGCGCTGGATGATCTCGATTTTCTTCTGTTCCGCAAAGGCCAGACGCAGGTCGTCCTGCGCTATGGATATTCGCGCCTCCAGCTTTTCCTGCTCGTCCTCAATCTGCGCAATCTTGTGGCGCATCAGCTCCGAATACCGCCCGAAATAGGCAATCGCCTCAACGGTCCCGAGATCATCGACAGCCTCGCGTTCGTGCGCGAGTTCGTTTGAGAGTTTGTTATGCAGATAGGATAATTGATCGGCTTGCGTATACAGAGAAGACAGGAATTTCTGTTTTTCCTCTACCGTATGATGGCGCAGCCGTATCAAAGACTCCAGATTTGCGGACATGGCTTAAATTCACCTACTCTAACCCGTTCTCATTTCTGCATTTTGTCCGGCCGGACGATCCGCTTGATCGCGGCGGCTTTCAAGGGATGCTGGGGAGGAGAGTCCAATTCCGTACCCCCTGTCCCGTTATCCCTCGCGCCGAGAATCGTGGAAAGCCGGGAAAAAGTCGCATCGATATCCGCGCGGTCATCCTTGTTTTGCCCTAAAAACGCTTCCAGTTCCGGATACAGACGAATGGCCTCGTCGACATTCGCGTCCGCCCCGCGCCGGTAAGCCCCGAGACGGATCAGTTCTTCCATGTCTTCATAGGAGCTGATGACCTGACGGGCCCGGCGCAGGAGCGCGTTCCGCTCGTCGCTCAGGGCACGCGGCAAAGCCCGCGAGACGGATTTCAGAACGTTGATCGCCGGATAACGGCCCCGGTCGGCAATCGCACGCTCCATGACGATATGCCCGTCCACAATCCCGCGGACGGCATCCGAAACCGGCTCGTTATGGTCATCCCCTTCGACAAGAACGGAGAAGAGGCCGGTAATCGCCCCTTTTCCTTTTTCTCCGGGGCCGGCGCGCTCCAGAAGCCGGGACAATTCGCCGAACGTCGTCGGCGGATATCCTTTTGTTGTGGGCGGTTCGCCCGCCGAAAGTCCGATCTCCCGCTGCGCCATCGCAAAGCGCGTGATCGAGTCGATCAGGCACAGGACGTCCTTCCCCTGATCCCGGAAATATTCGGCGACCGAAAGGGTCAGATAAGCCGCCTGACGGCGCATCAGCGCGGGCTCGTCTCCCGTTGCGACAATCACGACCGAACGCGCAAGCCCGTCCGGGCCGAGATCGTCCTCCAGAAATTCCTGCACCTCGCGGCCACGTTCCCCGACAAGACCGATGACCGAGACGTCGGCCGCCGTATAGCGCGCCATCATCGACAAGAGCACGGATTTTCCGACCCCGGAGCCGGAAAAAATCCCCATCCGCTGCCCCCGGCAGGTCGCCAGAAAACTGTTGACCGCCCGCACCCCGAGATCCAGTTGCGTTCCCATGCGTTGACGCGAATGCGGCGGCGGCGGCCGGTTACGCAATGGCACGGGATGCCCGCCTTCCGGCAAGGGACCGAGCCCGTCAATCGGCTGCCCCAGACCGTTGATCACGCGCCCGAGCCATCCGTCATGGGGACAGACGACGGGCTCGCTTTGCTGAATAACGGCCGGACAGCCGAGCGAAACGCCTTCGAGCGTGCCAAACGGCATCAGGAGCGCGTGCGCGTCCCGGAATCCGACGACTTCACAAGGGACACTGCGGCCATCGCGCGGACGCAAATGGACCATGGAGCCGATCGACAGGCGTCCGCCGAAACCCGATATTTCAACGAGCAGGCCGAGCACCTTGCTCACCCGCCCGAAGACCTCGTAATCAGGCAGGCCCCGTATGCTTGCAATCGCCTTGTCCGTCAGTCGTTCCATAGGCCGCAATCCTGTCATACTCCAATACTATGAGCGTCATCCCCGTGAAGGCGGGGATCTTTCATTTTATAGCATAAAGATTCCCGCTTTCACGCATGACTGTCCGGAAAAAAGTTAATACGCAATCCCGGAATCTATGGCGAGCCTTGAAAACCGGAAGGTTTTCATTTGGCGAGACTTGATATCCGGGATTTTTTGTTTGGAGACCCCGGTTCGGCGCAAAATCTCCGCTTGCGCGGAACTTTTGCTTGCCCGGGGTTGCGTTCGTAGAAACGTTAACCTTTTTCCAAACACCAATGCGCCTTTGCGGGAATGACATCATCTTATAGAAAGTTTCCTATAAAAATCATTTTGTTAACATTTCAAAAATTTGTTAAGATGTTAACCAAGGTTAACATCCGAATCATAACACACTTAGCGGAGCAGATATATCATGCGCTTATTGCTCGTTGAAGACGACCAGTCCACAGCCAAAAGCATCGAGCTGATGCTCAAGTCCGAAGGTTATATGGTCGATACGACGGATCTTGGAGAAGACGGACTCGATCTCGGCAAACTCTACGATTACGATATCATTATTCTCGACCTGATGCTCCCCGATATGGACGGGTACGACGTCCTGCGCAGCCTGCGCAGCGCGAAAGTGGAGACGCCGATTTTGATCCTCTCCGGCCTTTCGGAGCTTGATAACAAAATCAAGGGCCTTGGCTTCGGCGCGGATGATTACCTGACCAAGCCTTTTGACAAGCGGGAGTTGATCGCCCGGATTCAGGCCATCGTCCGCCGCTCTCAGGGCCATTCCCAGAGCGAGATCGTCACGGGCCGCGTTAAAGTGAATCTCGACAGCCGGACGGTTGATGTCGACGGGACGCCACTTCACCTGACCGGGAAGGAATACGGTATTCTGGAACTTCTCTCCCTGCGCAAAGGCTCGACCCTGACCAAGGAAATGTTCCTCAATCACCTGTACGGCGGGATGGATGAGCCGGAGGTCAAAATCATTGACGTCTTTATCTGTAAACTGCGCAAGAAAATCGCGAATCTGACGGATGGCGACAACTACATTGAAACCGTCTGGGGCCGCGGCTACGTTCTGCGCGATCCGGAAGAAGAACGCCGCAAGGCCAAAGCCGCAAATCAGGGATAGGCCGACTTTATAGTGCGCCCTTTCAAGAGTGAAGTGCCCGGTTGGGGGGTGGATGACTGTCTATAAAAGAGGCAAGCCGAGGGAATTCAGGAATGGGATCATCGTCCTGCGTTCCGCGTTGAGTAGGCCCCCTTAATTCTCGTTTTTCTTCTGGAGTTTTATACGGAAAATTTTCCACCTGAGTAACATTAAAAGCATCCATAGCCTTAACCATCCTATCTCTCTCTTCGTCCCTAGCAGGAGCTTTTCCCTTGATCATATCCCATATTCCTTTAAACATCGTTTCCTCTCCCTTGTCAGCACAGAGCACAAGAATCACTTGCCACCTCCAATTTGATTTGTAGCCTACATGAGATTTATGATTATGTCAAATATTTTTAGACCGTCTGGGGCCGCGGCTACGTTCTGCGCGATCCGGAAGAAGAACGCCGCAAGGCCAAAGCCGCAAATCAGGGATGATCTTGGGAGATAGAAATCCCAGAAACTTTTAATAATGCGAAAAGAAAGAGAAGCAAAATTTTGTTTTCTCTTTACACCCCTCATTTCTTTAAGTATTTTCCCTGAATGTTTACAAATACATTCGTTCTGGTTGCGATCGGGATTGCCGTCTATGCTGGCGCGTTGATTGCTGTTGGCCTGTTTTCAGCCCGCAAGGAAGATCACGGCGGCTTTGTGATCGGAAACCGCAATGTCGGACTTCCTGCTACCGTTGCCTCCTATGCCTCCGGATGGCGGGATGTCTCTTTTATATGGTTCTGGATCGCGCTTGCATACACGAATGGCTATGCCATATTGATCTGGTTCCCGGCCCAAATGATCGGGGCCGCGCTTATGGCGTTCGTAGCCCCGAAGATCCGCCAAAAGGCGCATGAGCGGAACTACATCACCGTTGGACGCATGATAGAAGATCATGTCGGCCCGATTTCCAGATATCTCGTCGCCATTCTGCTTGTTATCATCATGCTCCTGTTCGCCGGCTCACAGCTTATGGTTCTCGGGCGTCTGTGCGAAGGATTCCTGGGGATTTCCTCGGATATCGTCGTGCCCTTTTTTGCCCTGATCGTCGCCTTCTATATGTGGGCAGGCGGATACGGCAGCGTTATCAAGACAGACCTCATTCAGTTTGTCGTCCTTCTCTCACTCGTCAGCGCCCCTTTCTTTATTCCCGTTTCTCACGAAACCCTGACCGACTGGCCAAGTTTCGGAAGTTTCGGATGGCAGGAAACTCTGGCCATGGGGCTTATGTCCTTCCTGTATGCGTTTGTCTCCCCGGATCAGTGGCAACGTCTTTACTCCGCCCGCGACGACCGGGTCGCCCGATGGACCCATCCACTTGGCCTGACGCTCGCTTTTTTTGTGACGGTCGGCCTCATCTTCATCGGCTTCGCCGCGCGGGACCTCATGCCGGATGCATCACCGGACGACCTTGTTCAAAACCTGCTCACGGAACAATACCTGCCGCCTGTTCTTCTTGCTCTCCTTGTTCTCGTTATGGCCTCTATGTGCATGTCTACTCTGGACACGCAAACATATATCTTTACCTCGACCCTGCTTCGGGATTTTCTTCGCCTGCGCGTGCGGGAAGAACAGGATAAAAAACGATACGTCAAAATCAGCCGTATTCTGCTGGTGCTTTTCCTCATCGTTGCCACCATTCTGGCGACAAGCCTTGGAGGCATCATGGAAACACTTATGGGAATTCTCGGCATTTTCGGAATGGCCGTCCCGGCATATATCATTTGTGCTTTTGGCTTTGTCCCGCCGAGCCGGGCCCTTGATCTCTGCGTCAGTGCTTCTATGCTGACCGCGCTGGCCGTTTTCTTTTATATGTTTGTGAACGGCCTGACGACGAGCTTTACCATGTCCGTCATCCCGATGCTGATTTCGCTCCTTCCTTCCATGTTCGCTGTTGCGGTTCTGTACATCAAAAACAGAGCCACAAACGCAGCCCTCCCGAAATGATCTTGAAATTAGGTGTTTGATCCCATCCAGTGATGGTGTGGATTATGATTAAACAATTAGGGTCAGGATCTATAGACAATTTTAAAGTGTTGGCTTGTTCCAGTTTCATAGCCGGAGTTATGCCGCTAATGGCCATGTTAGGGCGTTCATGATTATAATCCAGAGCTATTGCGTTGCCGTCCATTTGTGCCTCTTCGATTGTTTCAAACTCATGCATATCCAGCCATTCATGGCGAACCGTGCGATTATAACGCTCAACATAAGCATTTTGCTGCGGCTTGCCAGGCTGGATGTAATCCAACCTGATGCCTCGGTTTGATGCCCAACATTGTAGCGCATGGCTGATATATTCCGGACCATTATCGCAGCGGATCGCCTTGGGTTTACTGCGCCATTTGTAAAAACTGGCACTGCTCATGCCGTGTTCGCGGCATAACTCGGCAACCGATACACCACCCTTCGCCTGTTTTAATATCTGCATGTAAACGATAGAAAACTCTACTCCAAAACACCGCTAAATTTCGGGGGGGATTACCAGACACAAAGAAAAGAAGCTTTAGGCCTGCGCAACAGCCTGAGAGGTGTTGCTTAAGGCGCTTGCAGCCTGCAAGGCAGCGCTCGCTTGCTGGGCGGACGCAACGGGGGCCGTGGTCGTGGACGAAAACGCAGGAGTGCCTTGCGGCTCATAAGACTCCTGAGCCGCCGCAAGCGTGTCGTATGAAATGCGAATATCGTTTGCGCTGCTTTCCCGAAGATCCGGAGTCTTGCTTTGCGCACGGATTTCCTGAACTTCGGCTTCAGCGGATTTTGCTCTTTGATCGGCTTGCAACCGCGTTTCCGAAGGAATTTGCCGAAGGACGTCTCCCGTATCCGAATCGCGCAACTGAAGCACAGCGACATCATAGTTCAGATCCATATGAACATAGGGACTGATATAAGGGGCGCGCAAAGGCTCGGGAGATGCCGCCCCGGAAGCCGACTGGTTTAAAGAGACGGCAGAACCGGAAACAGCAGCCTGCTCGCCCTGCTGACGCAGAACGGACGCATTGGCTATAACTGAGTTTACCGCTTCCAACATATCATTTAACCTTGAAATGCGTTTTGCCTTATACCACCAAAAAGACACATTTCCCTATTATCATAGTAGCTCAAATAAGTGCAAAAGTCAAGCGAAACAGAATACTCATGAAATAGACGGCAAATAAGGAAGCACAAATGTATGCGGACACACCACCATCGATTCGTCACCCCCACCGGCTTTCAGTAAAAAACAAATTTTACTTACGCCCCGCCCCAAATATCTTCCGTCCCGTCGCATTCCCTCCATATCATCCGAAACAATTTTTGTCGCGTTTTCGAAACATGCAAATAATTTTGTAAAGAGCGACTCGCTTTATACCTGCCTCATCTCGTCACATCGCTTTTTCAGGAAAACCGATACGTCTCACCACCCTGTCTGTTTCGAAAGTTTTATAATCCTTTCCGACCGGCAGCGTTATGATGTCGGTTGCAGGGCCCGGGGCGGCCGCCCCGGGCCCTGCG
>JANQFU010000010.1 GCA_028277665.1 Alphaproteobacteria bacterium
CCTTCGCGTTTAAACAACTCTATGACTGGATCCCGGCTTTCGCCGGGATGACGTTGGTTTATAAGATTTTAAAGTCCTCTTATCCATAGCTGAGGTTAAGTGGTCTATGTATTTTCTACACATTTTGTATCCATAACCTCAAGCGATTGCCGTGGGGTGGGCAAAAAAGATTTGCACTTTTTGTAATGATTATGTATAAACTCAGGCTGACAAAATCAATATGGATAAAAGCTCAGCGTTTCCGGAATATCCCGAAAGCCCGGCGCGGGGCGCAAAAAATTTAAGCGGATCCGATTTAAACAGGACTTACGCAGATGAAGAAAAAAAGGGGGGAGATGGCTTGTGGGGACACAATCCGGATTGTGTCCCCTGGAGTTTTTTTTCGAGGAAAGAAAATACGTATTTTTCGTAAGTTCTATTAGATGTATAGAGGTGTGATTATGACGGCCCTGTCTTCAACCTGGCCCGGTTTTAATATTTCTGCTCTGCTCCCGCAACCCGGATCGCGCATACGTGAGAATATCGTCTCTCCCTTCGTTAGGGGCGGCGTGCTCGGTGCGGCGACCATAGGGCTCAAATCGGCCTTCCTCGCCGCGACCGCATCCGTGCAGGCGCCGACGATCGTGATGACGGCGGCCGCTGGGGCCGTCGCGGGCGGAAGCATCGGATTTGGGATGTCTGTCTACAATCACCATAAGCAAGTTCGTGCGGCAAGAGACGCAGGCGAAGACACCCCGAAATTCCAATTTTCAACGGCGCTTTCGAGTGCGGGAAAAGGTGCCCTGACCGGCGGGATAACAGGGGCCGCGCTCGGCGCCGGCGGCGTTGTCGCGGCGATGGGCGCAGGGTTTGGTGTCGCCATGTTCCAGAACAGGCACGCCCTGTTTTCGAGAAAGGGGCGCCAAGAACTTCTTTCAGGAGACGGCGCTCTCAAATTTGTCTCTTCCTTTGCCGGCGGGATGCTTGGCGGGATGCTCGGCGGCGGCGGAGTCGCGAGTCCGGGCACGAGCGGCGATTTTGGTCTGGTCTCGCAGGCGCATGCGGAACCGTTTCCTGACGGGGCGGCCTTTACGACGGAAGTCTCTCCTGCCGAAACTCCCGGTGAAGCATGGGCTATGATGGAAAACGGGGATGTAAAAACCGGGCTGTTGAACTTGACGGCCCAGGCGGAAGGCGGAAACGAACAAGCAAAACTTACGCTGGCGCAAATACTGCGTGACGGAACATTCGGCATTGAGCCCGATCCGGAAACAGCAGAGGGGTATTTCTCACGATTCAACCCGGTGGCGCCTGAACCTTTTGTAACGTCTCCCCCGGTGGATCTCGCCGCGGAAGCTGCAGCCATGGAAGAACCTGTCTCCGATTCTGGCTGGGAGTGGCCGTCCGTCTCTTCTGCTTGGTCATATTTTGAAAATGAGACACTCCCATGGTTGTCCGAACAGGCAGAGTGGTTAGGTGATAAAGCCTACGAAATAGAGCAGAAGATTGCCTCTGATATTTGGAATCAGATCAACGAGAGCGGTTTGCTCAGGTCTTTTGAAGAAGGTTGGGATTGGTTTGAAGAAACCTGGGAGGCATGGACCTCCGGGAACGGGAGCAGAGTCATCGTTGATATGCCGACGGCTCCTGAACCGGGGCCTGAGCCCGAGCCGGAACCCGAACCGGAGCCCGAGCCCGAGCCTGAGCCTGTGCCTGAGCCCGAGCCTGAGCCTGCGCCTGCGCCTGCGCCCGAGCCTGAGCCTGCGCCTGAGCCCGAGCCTGAGCCTGAGCCTGAGCCCGAACCTGCGCCTGAGCCTGAGCCCGAACCTGAGCCTGTGCCCGAACCTGAGCCTGAGCCCGAGCCTGAGCCCGAGCCTGAGCCTGAGCCCGAGCCCGAACCTGAGCCCGAGCCCGAGCCTGAGCCCGAGCCTGAGCCCGAGCCTGAGCCTGAGCCCGAGCCCGAGCCTGTGCCTGAGCCCGAGCCCGAGCCTGTGCCTGAGCCCGAGCCTGAGCCTGAGCCCGAGCCCGAGCCTGTGCCTGAGCCCGAACCTGAGCCTGAGCCCGAGCCGGAACCCGAACCTGAGCCTGAGCCCGAGCCGGAACCCGAACCTGAGCCCGAACCTGAGCCTGTGCCTGTGCCTGAGCCCGAACCTGAGCCTGTGCCTGAGCCCGAACCTGAGCCTGTGCCTGAGCCCGAGCCGGTTGCTGATCCTCCCGTGGTCGCAGAGCCGTCACCTGCACCCACGTCCGCGCCTGAAAATGTGCCGGAACTGACCCCTCAACAGCAAACAGAACGAGGGCTGGCACTCCTCCTCGGAGGAGATCAGACCAGATGGGATGAGGGGGTCGATCTTCTGGAGAGGGCTGCGGAACGCGGAAATATCAATGCGAGAACAGACTTGGCCTATATCCTCTTTCATGGCTTGTATGGACAGGAAACGAACCATGAAATTCAGGAACGCGCACTGGCAATGGTAAAAGACATTCATCCCGGGCGTGCCCAGGAAATGTATCAGGCATGGAGCAAGCTTCTTGATGTTTCTGATACATCTGCGCCGGATGCCGTTGCGCCTTTGCCCGGACACAGACCGGAACCTCCTGCGCCCACAGCCGCGCCTGCGCCAGAACCAGCAGTGGGGGGGCGGGAAACTGCCGCAGTTTCTCCAAGGGCAGCTGAATTTAATGGGCGTTGCGGGATCTCGTCAGCAGCAGATGGTGAAATGCAATGGGGAGCCTGTACGGCCTCTGTTCCGGTACCGGAGCAAATGGAACAACTGCTCCATCAGGCGGAAACGCCACCTCAGGACCATCTGCCGGATCCCGAAATCCCGGCCGCGCCTTCTAATGAAACGCTGACGTACTATCAGCTAACGAGAGAGTTTAATCCGAACATATCTTCGATAGGATATGTCTTTGATAATCCAGATGTATATGGGGGCCTTGCTGCGGATAATGGTAATGCTAAAACATTATGTGTTGCTGATTTAGCCAAGAGTCCGATACCCGTCGTTTGTGATCATGACTCGATGCTAGAGACAAACGATCATTTGGTCGTATTGCCGATGGTTGGGGATAAAGTGCTTTATCAGGTTCCTGGCATATATACCGGGATAAATCCGACAACAGCATGGATGTATCTTGAGCGGAGTTCTATGGCACCTTATCTGGAAGAACTTCAAAACCGAGTCTTCCCTGAACTCAAACCCGCGGCATGATTTTTTGAAGTTTAATTTGCTTTTTATGTCCGATTGTTAGTATGGTGCATCCGTCTTTTCGATCTCGGATCGAGGTGTCGTCCAGCGAAGAAGTGAGTACCGAAAATGAAACTGATTGCCGGCAATTCCAACCGTCCCCTTGCCGAAGCCGTTTCGGCTTATCTGAACAAACCCCTGAGCGAAGCCAATATCCGCCGTTTTTCGGATATGGAAGTTTTTGTCGAGATTATGGAGAACGTCCGCGGTGAGGACGTTTTTTTGATTCAATCGACCTCCTATCCCGCAAACGATAACCTGATGGAGCTTCTGATCGCGATTGACGCGCTGCGGCGCGGCTCGGCGCGGCGGATCACGGCCGTGATTCCTTATTTCGGCTACGCGCGGCAGGACCGCAAGACGGGAGGCCGGACGCCGATTTCCGCGAAGCTCGTCGCGAACCTGATCACGGCGGCCGGAGCGGACCGGGTTCTGACGATGGAGCTTCACGCCGGCCAGATTCAGGGCTTTTTCGATATCCCGGTGGATAATCTGATCGTCGCGCCCGTCTATCAACCGCATGTCGAACAAAAATTCGCAGGAGAAGAGCTTGTCATCGTCTCTCCGGATGTCGGCGGGGTCGTGCGGGCCCGTTCGCTGGCCAAGCGTCTGCACTGCGATCTCGCGATCATCGACAAACGCCGCGAAAAAGCGGGCGTCTCGGAAGTCATGAACGTGATCGGGAACGTGAAAGACAAAGTCTGCATCATGGTTGACGACATTGCCGATTCCGGCGGGACGCTCTGCAACGCGGCGGGCGCGCTCAAGGAACAGGGCGCCAAGGAAGTCCATTCCTATGTCGTACACGGTGTCCTGTCCGGCGGAGCTGTCGCAAGGATCAGCGCCTCCCCGATGGAGAAAATGGTGATCACGGACAGCATTGCCGCAACCGAGGCCGTTCGCGTTTCGCACAATATCGAACAACTGACGATCGCGCCGCTGCTCGGTGAGGCCATCCGCAGTATCGCCGAAGAGCGCTCGATTTCTGCGCTTTTTAAATAAAAACCTTGATTTTTTGGTCCGATTCTGCTTTTTCTCTGTGCGTCCCGGCACCCCTGGAGGCCGGCTGGACGTATATCTTACTTAAAGTTAAGGATGAAAAAAAATGTCTAAAAAACTGAAATTTGCCGCTGAAAAGCGTGAGCGTGCCGGTAAGGGGGTCGCACGGGCTCTGCGTCGCGAGAACCGCATTCCTGCGGTCATCTACGGGGACCACAAAGAGCCGGTTGCGATTTCTCTCTCTGCCCGTGAAGTGAACAAGGAATATAACAAAGGCCATATGTTCACACACCTGACGGAACTGAGTGTTGACGGCGAGAAGCATCTTGTGCTCGCTCGTGACGTCCAGCTCGATCCGGTGATGGATTTCGCCCTGCATGTGGATTTCCTCCGCGTGTCGCCGAAAACAACGATTTCCGTGAATATTCCGGTCCATTTTATCAATGAAGAGCAAGCACCGGGGCTGGAAGATAACGGCGGCATTCTGAATATTGTCCGTCACGAAATTGAGTTGAATTGCCGCGCGACGCATATTCCGGAACAGATTGAAGTCGATCTGACCGGCAAGGATCTTGGCGACGCCGTCCGGATCAGCGATGTCACTCTGCCGGAGGGGACGTCTCCGACGATCACGGACCGCGACTTCACGATTGCGACCATTGTCGCACCGCGGGCGCAGGCTGCCGAGGATGAGAGCGAACCCGAAGAAGAGGGCTCTGAAGAGGCCGCGGCAGCAGATGGGGCAGCCGGGGCGGATGACGCCGGCGAAGCCGCTTCCGAAGAGTAAAAAAGAAAAGGCCTTGCCATGTGGCTGTTGGTCGGGCTCGGGAATCCGGGCACGCAATACGAAAACAATCGCCATAATGTCGGGTTTATGATGATAGACGCGATCGCCGGGGCACAATCCGTTCCCGGCGGTTGTACGTTTCGCGCCAAGTTTCACGGACAGATTGCCGAGACCGCGATTGCCGGAGAGAAAGTCCTCCTCCTGAAGCCGCAGACCTATATGAACAACTCCGGGCAATCCGTTCAGGCCGCTGCAAAATTCTATAAAATCCCGCCGGAGAAGGTCATTGTTTTTCATGACGAGCTTGATCTTGCTCCGGGAAAAATAAAGGTTCGCCTCGGCGGCGGAAACGCGGGGCATAACGGCCTGCGCTCCATACAGGCTCATCTGGGCACGCCGGATTTTCAAAGGGTCCGGATCGGGATCGGGCATCCGGGCGATAAAGACAAGGTTACGGCTTATGTTCTGGGCGATTTTTCAAAGGCGGACCGGGAATGGTTGACACTTATACAGGACTCCGTTGTGCATAATCTTTCCTGCCTTCTCACAGGGTTCCCAGATAAATTCATGACCAGAATCCATGCGCAAATCCATACATAAACTGGCGGGACAGGCGGATGCATGGTATAAAAGTCCGTATGAAACGTGATGAGGTCCTGAAAAAACTTCGTATTCTCAAGCCGCGCTTTGCGGATTTGAATGTGCGGGGTATGGCTTTGTTCGGTTCCGTCGCCAGAGATGAGGCCGGTCCAGAGAGCGATATAGATATCGTCGTCGATCTTGCCGGGCATCGTCCATTCGGCCTTTTCGAATTCTACAATCTTCAGCAGGAGATCGAACGGCAATTGGGTGCGCCCGTCGATTTGACGACCTTCAGTGAACTTCCTCCTCTCGTCGCTGACCGTGTCGCCCGGGAGAAGGTTGATGTCTGAGGCTGGAAAAAACTGGCGCGTTTATCTCGATGAGATGATTACGTCTGCAACAAAAATAACAAATGTTATTTCAGATTATGACTATGCCCGGTTCGTAAAAAAAGACATTACTTATGACGGGCTGCTCATGAACCTCCAGATTATTGGAGAGAATGCACGCAAGATTCCTGAGGATGTCAAAGATCGTTATGATTTAGTGCCATGGCAGCAGACCGTTTTTATGCGCCATATGATTTCTCATGATTATAATCGCGTTTCCATTGATGTCGTGTGGGACACTCTGATAGAAGATGTTCCCATACTTCTGGATGCGTTATTAATCATTGCCAGCAAAGAACAGGATCATGGGCTTTAACTGCGGAATTGTCGGACTGCCGAATGTCGGAAAATCAACCTTGTTTAATGCCCTCACGGCCACGGCGGCCGCGCAGGCGGCAAACTTTCCCTTTTGCACGATCGAGCCGAATGTCGGGCGGGTGGCTGTTCCCGACAAACGCCTTGAAAAAATTTCGGAGATTGCAAAATCGGCGAAAACCGTGCCCACACAACTCGAATTCGTTGATATCGCGGGACTTGTGCGCGGAGCGAGCAAAGGAGAAGGCCTCGGGAACCAGTTTTTGGGAAATATCCGGGAGACGGACGCGATCATCCATGTCCTGCGCTGTTTTGAAGACGGAAACATCACGCATGTCGAAGGCAGTATCGATCCGATCCGCGATGCCGAGACGATTGAAATGGAACTGATGATCGCCGATATGGATTCTGTTGAACGGCAAATCAACAACGTGGCCAAAAAAGCCAAAAGCGGAGACGCGGATTCGCGCGCGCTGCTCGCCCTTCTGGAAAAAGTGAAGGCGGTTCTCGATGAGGGACGGCTGGCCTCATGCGTCGAGTTGAAAGACGATGAGATCAAACCCTTCAAAATGCTCCAGCTTCTGACCGCAAAGCCGATCCTCTATGTTTGCAATGTTAATGAAAATGACGCTGCCGAGGGGAATGACTGGACACGAAAGGTCGAGGCAATGGCGAAAGAGCGCGGCGCGCAAGCCGTGACGATCTGCGCGGAAATCGAGGCCGAGATTGCCCGGCTTGACACACCGGAAGAAAAGGAAGAATTTCTGTCTTCAATCGGACTGGAAGAGCCCGGTCTGGATCGTATTATTCGGGCCGGGTACAGTCTTTTGGGGCTGCTGACCTTCTTTACGGCGGGTCCGAAAGAATCGCGGGCATGGACCGTCCGCGCCGGCGCAAAAGCCCCGGAGGCTGCGGGCTGTATTCATACGGATTTCGAAAAGGGATTCATCCGGGCCGAAGTGATTGCTTTCGATGATTATGTCGCGCTTGGCGGAGAGCCGCCCTGCAAGGATGCCGGAAAAATGCGCCAGGAAGGTAAGGATTACACCGTTAAAGACGGCGATATCATGCTCTTCCGGTTTAATGTTTGATCTAGATCAATCCGGTTCATCAGAATATTCAACCAGCGGGTGCGCCACGCGCCAGCCTTCCCGCTCGTCCTTTATTTCTGAAAAATGATCCAGTAACGTCTTAAAGCTCAAACGATCCGCAAACTCTTCCATTCTTAAGGCTCCTGCTTATACAAAAGCCTGTTGAATCACCTGTTAGATGTTTAGGGAATCCCTGTTAACCTGAATTCGGAGCCGTGGGCATGACGCGGTTTCGTTTGACTTTTTGTCGGATTTCTGTGCTTATAACGGTATCGGATTTGGTGTGAGCGGTAAGGTCGCGCGTGGACAAAAGGCGTTGCTGTCCTGACAGAGGTGTTTTTGTAAAGAAAAACATCTCTTTACGGTCCCGGTGTTTACGACGTTCTGCCTTGCATTGACCGCCGCGCCCGGCATCGGATCCGGAAAAAGAAGCGTTTCGGTTGCCTGCCGGGGGGTAGACGGAACGGGTATTGTCATGACAGCATATTTGAGGAGACTAAAACATGAGAACCGGAACGGTAAAATGGTTCAACACCCAGAAAGGCTACGGCTTCATCCAGCCTGACGAGGGCGGCGCGGATGTGTTCGTGCATATCACCGCCGTACAGGCTGCGGGCATGCGGACGCTAACCGAAGGCCAGCGTATCTCGTTTGAGGAAGAAGTCGACGAGCGCAAAGGGAAAACGACGGCGACGAATTTGAAAGAAGCCGCGTAAGCGAAAGCGCATGAGGGCGAAGACGGTCGTCTGGCGATCTCTTCTCCGGAAAAAGAATTTGGAAAACCGGTCCCGCGAGCTTGAAACAGAGCCCGCAACCGGTTTTTTTATATTATCCTGCTCTCGTTATGAGCTGTCTGAAGGATTGAAGGCTCCATGAGGGGAAAGACAAAAAAACAGGAAAGCCCTTATACGAAAGGCGCGGGTGCGGCTCGTGCGTCCTGCCTTTTATCGGATCTGGCAAGGCTTTATTATACGGCAGGATGTTGCCGTCAGACGATGGGGGATAACGAGGCCGCGCTTGAAAATTTTTTAAAAGCTTTGGCGTTTGCTTCTAAAGATTGCCCGGATTTGCAACGTCAGAAGATAACGTTGCATCTGGCGGATGCTTATCTTGCGCTCAACCGGTTCGGCAAGGCGGCCGATACGGCGGCGGCGGCGATCAGGGGCAGGGATCCGTCATCGGAGGTTTATCTGCGTCACGGTTACGCGATGATGAAAATCCAAAGGCCGCTTCAGGCGAATTATTCCCTTATGGAGGCTTATCGCCGGAATCCGGGGGACGGACGGGCGGTCGATTATCTCGGTGTAACCATGCACCAGCAGGGGGCGCCGACGGCGGATCCGCAGATTGCAGCCCTGCTTATCCGTATTTTCAGAGAAAAGGAGACCTTCTTCCAACGATTCTCGGGGGCGTGGCACAGCCAGCTCTCCGGAACCCGGTTCTGGCCGGAAATCAAGAAAATGCTAGGCATTCCGGATGTCGCTGCAATCATTCGAACCCTGGATTCCGACCCGGAGTCTCTGGATGCGTTGAAGACAGATCTGTTTACAGCCGGCATATCGCGTCTTCTGGTCTCGAACCGGGCCTATGAGCGCCTGTTGCAGGCGGCGCGTTCGGTTTGTCTTCGCCGTGCAATGCAGAAGGACCGGGGAAATCATACCGAAAAAGACATATCTTTGGCGGCGGCATTGGCGCGAAATGCGTTCCTGAGCGAATATGTCTATGATATTTCCGAAGAAGAGCGGGCGCTTCTGGACCGGATGGAAACCGGCGTTTCCGAGCCGGACGCCTTTTGTCTGGCGCTTTATGCGGCATACCGGCCGCTATACGGAAGTCCGTACATGGATTACGCGAAACGTAAAACCGCCTTTTTTCCGGAAAGCGTTCGGACACTGGTCAAAATGCAAATTCTGCAAATAGAAGACGAAAGACGCAGGGCGGACCGCATCCCTGCACTCTCGCCGATTGAAGACGAGATTTCGCAAAAAGTTCAGGCGCAGTATGAGGCGCATCCTTATCCAAGATGGGAAAGCGGCGCGCCGCTCTATATGTTTTCGAACGCCCCTCTGGGGAAAGCGTTCCGGAAGACGGAGGATGTCCTGATCGCCGGGTGCGGGACGGGGAAACATGTTCTGGTGACCAAAAGCATGTATGCCTTTCCACGGATCGATGCCGTGGACCTTTGCCGGACCTCGTTGTCTTATGCGAGCCGCAAGCTGGAAGAGCTCGGGATTGAGGATGTCAACCTGATGCAGGCCGATATTCTGGATCTGGAGAAACTTGGTAAACAATACGATATCATCGAATCCGTCGGCGTGCTTCATCATATGCGCGATCCTTTGGAGGGGTGGCGGGTTTTGTGCCGTCTGTTAAAGCCGGGCGGACGGATGCATATCGGTCTGTACAGCGCATATGCCCGGGAAGATATCGTTTATGCCAAAAACCTGATCGCGGAACAGGGGTATTCCTCTTCGCCGGACGATATGCGGGCGGCGCGCCGTTTCCTGATTGAGCGCGCACCGGGCGACCCGCTTCTGTCCAGACTGGTTACGCGTCCGGATTTCTATACGCTCTCGTCATGCCGCGATATGCTCTTTCACGAGCAGGAGCACCGGATAACGCTTTTGCAGCTTGAGGACATGCTGAATGAACTCGGTCTGGCGTTTACCGGTTTCTCGAGTCCGCTCCCGCAAGCGCGCATCGCGTATGCGAAACGGTTTCCGGAAGATGCCGGCGCGACAAATCTCAAAAACTGGCACGCGCTTGAGGCGGAAACGCGCAACATGTTCGGCAGTATGTATCAGTTCAGGTGCGGGCTGCGGTCTTAGAGCTTTCGTCATGTAGGTTAATGTAACTCCGGCTCGGGTGCCGGGGCTGATTGAACATATAGTCTTTCGCAATAAAAATTATACACCTTAATTGTCATTGCGAACGACCAGAGAGAGCGCCGGAAAATCAGGCGGCCGGAGCAGGCATGCCCGGCGGAGCCATGCCCGGGGCAGGAGCAGGCCCGGAGGCCATATCGAAGCGGTCATCCGCACTGTTCGCGAACCATCCCTCGGATCGTGCTAACACGCTCCTTTGCAGTGTGCGAGTGAGCATATTATCTTTGTCCCCCTCATTGCCGCCTAGCTGGAGCATTGAGAGAGCAAATTTTGTCGCACAGTACTGGAGTCTTGCCATCGTCCCGATGGCGCTCGGGTCTTCTTTGATACGGGCCCCAAGAGTCTTCCATGCGTTGGAAAGCTCGAGCGGAGACATCCGCGCGACGAGATCCGAATGGCTCATTTCGGCGGCCGCTCTTGCATCTGAATCAAGCTGCGGGCGTTCCTGAAAGAGGTTCGGGTAGGCGAGCCGAAGACCGGCCAGAATCCTTGGAGAGGATTCCATGAGGAATGTTATTGCCCTGTTGTCGTTTTGATATTCTTTGTTCAGATATGTAACAACGTCGTCTTCTGTGATTTCTGCGCCTTTTTCTCTTAAAGCGTTTGATCTCCCAGATTCAACGATGTCATTGACCAAGTTTCGTGCAAGATAGGTGTCGGCTTCCTGTTGGTCCGGATAAAGACGATCGACAGTCATTTCCCGAAGCGTCGTCCGCGCAATCAAGGGAACAACAGAATCCGGCGTTAGCATCGTCGCCAGAACCGCCGTCTGTGCTCTTTTGACATCTTCCGCTGTCAGTGTGTCTTTTCCATACAGTGCAGAGAATGCTGAGGTGTTTTTAAGGGTTGCATTTGATGAATCTATGAATTCTGTAAGAGACAGAGCGGTGTTAAGGCTGTCCTCTATATTTTCACGAGTGATTTTACCATTCTCATATGCCGCTTTGAAAGCGTCAAAGGCCCGTTTTTCAAACCACTGAGAAATGGCCCCACCCGTTGTGTTTTCGAGGTAATTATAGGAGAGATATGTAGCCGCAGTAACGGTGGCTCCCCCCACCATGGCGATCCGTGTGGGGGCCGAATTTAAAAACTGCCATACTAGCCCCAAACCTCTTCCTGCTAATGCCCACATACTCAGTCACCGTTTTGTTGTGTTATTTTTATGTCTAATTCCAATCCAACCCTATTTTACTAAAAAGAAAAGTTCGGCTGCAAACTTTATGTGTATTTTGTTTGTTTCTAGAGGGTTAGGGGCGCTAACGTTTCCGTAAGAATTTCGGAGCTGATGGGGATCATATATCCAAAGCATCTCATTGAGAGATAAACAAAAGAAACAATGTGAATTTTGAATATTCCCCCAATTATGCCCCTTTTTGTCTTTCCGGTCGCCCTTTTCAGTATGAACAAGAGACGCCATTTCACCTCCGTCGGGTGCCGTAAAGAGAGAGGCGCGGCAGGCGGGTACGGTTACCTCTGTGAAATCATGTGTCGCGTTATGCCCTGTGTCCTTTTTCCAATGCGCTTAGCACGGCCTCCGGATTATGGGCGATGACGTTCAGATAGGCGCGGGTCGGACCTTCCGGTTCGCGCAAACCCTGTTCCCAGTTCCGCAAGGTCGAAAGCGGAATCATGAAACTGGCGGCAAAAACCTTTTGCGTCATGCGCAGACGATTCCTCAGTTCCTTGATATCCACCGGCGGCGGATAAACAACGCGGGCGCGGGTCTTGTCGCCGCGTTCGTAAGCCAGGGCGTCTTCCAGTCCTTGTTTGATCGTGTCAAATCGGCTGCTCATTTTTTGTGCTCCTGCTCTATCAGTTTAATCAACATGGCCAGCTCTTGTTCTTCCGATTTTGTCAGGTCCGCCTTGTTGCTTTTGGCATAAATATCCAGCAAATAAAGATTCCCTGCGCCCGTCAGGCAGAAATGGATAATCCGTACGCCGCCCGATTTGCCCTTGGCTTTGATCGCGAACCGGAGTTTTTCTTGCGCCTCCCGTTCCTTTAATCAGGCTTCCGGCCTCCGGATTTTCTGCCAGCATCATGATAAGGCGGACATATTCCTCTTCGCTTAAAAGCTGCCGCGCGTTTTTCTCAAAGTTCGCGGTCTCAATAACGGTAAACATCGCCCGCCTTTGTTTGTCTCAATTTATTGTACTTCATTGAAGTTCTTTTATGCAAGCGCATTTCAACGGCCTTCGGCATAGATTCTGATATCCGCAAATCGTGTCAAACGTACGACCTGCAAATGCGGATGCGGTTTTCGTCTTCGTTCATTTCTGTTCATGGACGTTCGCGGAGATTGACAAATTCAGTCTAAACATGTACCTTTAAAGAGTACACCCCGGTATCGTCTCTGCCTTCGGCACGCGACCGGGGTAAATTTTTATCCCGCCCGTTTTTCAAACGGCACGACTTTCCCGCCGCTGGCCAGAGCATCCAGATAATCCGCCCAGTCCTGCATCATCTTTTTGCGTTGGGGGAGGTATTTCGTCCGGTCATAGGCGCGGCGTACGTTGTCGCCCTGAAGGAGGAAATGGGGCGGCTGATGGGGATCGAACCCACGACATCTCGGACCACAACCGAGTGCTCTACCACTGAGCTACAGCCGCCATAAAATGTGGCATCTTTTACCGGTATCCGGTGCAAAGCAGACACTTACTATCCTGAAAGCCGGGGCGGGGTCAAGTCTTCTGCGCAAAAGGGAGAAAAAACATGTTTTGAAGCGGGTGCAGGCCTGTTAATCTTGGCATGGCTGCATGATTTGCCGCTTGTAAATTTCATGGCAGATATGCTAATACCGCATATCATGTCATGCATGGATGTCCTTCTTGACCACACCAACAAAAACACAGGGTTTTCAATTATGTCCGAAAAATTGTCTTTTAAATCTTCTGCCGAGATCCTGAAATTCATTCGGGACAACGAGATCGCGGATATCGATTTCTGGATCACGTCGCCGCGCGGCAAGCCGCAGCACGTGGCGCTGCATGCAAGCAT
This sequence comes from Alphaproteobacteria bacterium, assembly GCA_028277665.1. Classification (GTDB taxonomy): domain Bacteria; phylum Pseudomonadota; class Alphaproteobacteria; order Micavibrionales; family Micavibrionaceae; genus JANQFU01. The sequence continues at coordinate 13,276 of JANQFU010000010.1, forward strand.
GGTCGACAAGGATGTGTTTGAAAACGGGTTTTTCTTTGACGGCTCCTCCATCGCTGGGTGGAAAGCGATCAACGAGTCGGACATGCTGATCAAGCCGGATATCACCCGGGTGTTTATCGACAGCTTCAGCGCGCAGCGGACGATCTGCGTCATGTCCGATGTGTATGAGCCGACGACGGGTCAGCCTTACGTGCGCGATCCGCGCTCGATCGCGGCGTTCGCGACGGACTACATGAAAAAGACCGGCATTGCCGATACGGCCTTTTTCGGGCCGGAGGCGGAATTCTTTGTATTCGACGACGTCCGGATCAACGTGGACATGAACCATGTCGGATACCGCGTGGACAGCGAGGAAGGCCCGTATAATTCCGGGGCGGAATTCCCCGGCGGCAACATGGGCCACCGCCCGAAAGTCAAGGGCGGCTATTTCCCGGTCGCGCCGATCGACAGCCTTTCGGATTTGCGCAGTGAAATGCTCTCCGTGCTCGATGAAATGGGCGTAACGGTCGAAAAGCATCACCATGAAGTCGCGCCCTCCCAATGCGAACTCGGGATCAAATTCGGGACGCTGAAAGAATGCGCCGACAACATGCAGATTTATAAATACGTCGTGCAGAACGTGGCGGCGAGCTACGGCAAGACGGCGACGTTTATGCCCAAGCCGATTTATGGCGATAATGGGTCGGGGATGCACTGTCACCAGTCGCTCTGGAAAGACGGCAAGAACCTCTTTGCCGGGGATCTTTACGCCGGCCTGTCAGAGACCTGCCTGTATTATATCGGCGGGATTATCAAACACGCGCGGGCGCTGAACGCTTTCACGAACCCGACGACGAACTCGTACAAACGTCTCGTTCCGGGCTTTGAAGCGCCGGTTCTTCTGGCGTATTCGTCCCGGAACCGTTCGGCATCCTGCCGGATTCCCTATGCGCTCGGTTCAAGCGGCAAGCGTGTGGAAGTCCGCTTCCCGGATCCGGCAGCGAACCCGTATCTGGCGTTTTCGGCGATGCTTATGGCCGGGCTCGACGGGATCCAGAAAAAGATCCACCCGGGTGAAGCGATGGACAAGAACCTCTACGATCTCAGCGAAAAAGAGCTTTCAAAAGTGCCGACGGTTTGCGGATCTCTGCGTGAGGCGATTGAGTCCCTGCGTGCCGATCACGACTTCCTGTGCGCGGGCGATGTCTTTTCCAAAGACATGATTGCGTCTTACATCGATCTGAAGATGGAAGAGATTGAGGCGTACGAGACCATGCCGCACCCGATCGAATTCCACATGTACTACTCGGATTAAGATCCGGATTGTATTTCTTCTACGGGGACACAATGAATTCATTGTGTCCCCTTTGTTTCTTTCTTTTTGTTTTGAGATCAGCTTTCCGCGCCGCCGAAGGTGTCGATCCATTCGGTGATTTGTTCGTCCTCGATTTTTTTGAACAGGATCTCCGGCGCGGGAAGGGGGGCGCCGGTTTCGAGCGCGGACATGTTGTCTTTCACGTTCGACGGCCATGCCGGGATCCCGGTGCAGGCGACGCTTTCGGCCATGCGGCGTGCGGCGTCCGGGATGAGCGGTGCGGACAGCGCGGCAAACAGGCGGATCAGCTCCAGCGAGAAGCGGATTGACGCGCCGGCTTTTTCCGGGTCCTGTTTGAAGATCGCCCAGGGTTCGGCGCGCTGGAGGTATTCGTTTCCGATCATCCAGATGGCGCGGAGCTCCGCTGCGGCTTTGCGGAATTCCATTTGTTCCATGCAGTCCGTGTAGGTGCGGAACTTCTCTTCGATTGCGGCGAGGGTTTCCGTCTCGACCGGGCCGTATTCTCCGGCGGCCGGGATTTTGCCGTCAAAGCGCGCGGCGGTGAATTTCAGGATCCGGTTGGCAAAGTTCCCGAGGACGTCGCACAAATCCTTGTTGACGATCGACTGGAAATGTTCCCATGAGAAGCTGGAATCCTGGCTTTCCGGGGCGTTGGCCATCAGGTACCACCGCCAGTAATCCGCCGGGAGAAGGGCAATGGCCTTGTCCATGAAGATCCCCCGCTTGCCGGAGGTCGAGAATTTGCCGCCGTAGTAATTCAGCCAGTTAAAGCCTTTGATGTAATCGGCTTTTTTCCACGGTTCTTTCGATCCGAGGAGGGTTGCGGGGAATCCGACGGTGTGGAAGGGGATGTTGTCCTTTCCCATGAATTCGGTATAGCGGACGGTGTCGGCGCCCTTGTCTTCACGCCACCAGGATTCCCAGTCGCCGCCTGTGGCTTCGGCCCATTCGGCGGTTGCGCCGATATATTCGATCGGGGCGTCGAACCAGACGTAAAAGACCTTGTCCTCAAAACCGGGGCGCGGGACGCCTTTGTAAGCGACCGGGATCCCCCATTTCAGATCGCGGGTGATGCTGCGGTCTTTCAGGCCTTCGTCGAGCCATTTCCGGGCAATCGATGTTACGAGATGCGGCCAGTCGGTCTTTGTGTCAATCCATTTGCGCAGTTCGTCGACCATTTTCGATTGGCGGAGATACAGGTGTTTAGACGGGCGGATTTCGATGTTCGTCGAGCCGGACAGGGCCGAGCGCGGATTGACGAGATCCGTCGGGTCCAGGACTTTGGTGCAGCTTTCGCACTGGTCGCCCCGGGCGCGTTCGTATCCGCAATGCGGGCATGTGCCCTCGACATAACGGTCCGGAAGGAAGCGTCCGTCGTCGATAGAGTAGACCTGCAGGCTTTCGACTTCCTCGATCAGGCCGTTTTCGTCGAGCTTTTTGTATAAGTGCTGGGTCAGGTCGTGGTTCTGCTGTGAGTGTGAGCGGCCGAACCAGTCAAAGGAAATATCGAACCCGCGATAGACGTTTTCCTGAACGTCGTGCATTTCCCGGCAATAGATATCAACGTCCTTGTTGTCGGCCGCGGCGGCGAGCTCTGCCGGTGTGCCGTGTTCGTCTGTGGCGCAGATATACAGAACGTCATGGCCTCTGGCCCGCATGAACCGGGCGTAAACATCCGCAGGCAGGATGGAACCGACGAGGTTCCCAAGGTGCTTGACCCCGTTGATATAGGGCAGGGCGGATGTAATCAGATGTCTGGCCATAGTTTATCGTCTCCGTTCTTTGTTGCGGATTGCGGGGGAATTCTCATGCCGTATCACAGGGGAGGTAAGGTGTCAATTTAAGGCGCTGCATGCGCAAAAAAAGAGGATAAAGCCTCTTGCCCGGAGCGTTGAAAGGGAGGAAAATTACGTCTATGAAGACTACAGAATCAGAAACTGCGTCATGGCTCGATGGAGCCGCCCTTCACGAAATTGTCCGTAAGTACGATGCGCGGGCCGGCGACCCCGTTCAGGTCGCCGAAGTGCTCGACAAGGCCATGGAAATGAAAGGGCTTGGAAAGGAAGACGTCACGGTCCTGTGCGGCGTGAGTGATCCTGAATTGATCGCCCGGATGTATGAGACGGCGCGCCGGATCAAGGATGAGATTTACGGTCACCGCCTCGTTTTCTTTGCGCCTTTGTATATTTCCAATTTTTGCGGGAACGAGTGCACGTATTGCGCGTTCCGCAAGAGTAACAAGGACTTGATCCGTCATGCTCTGACGCAGGATCAAATCCGCAAGGAGACGGAGATTCTGATCGATCAGGGGCACAAGCGCGTGCTGCTCGTTGCCGGGGAGTCGTATCCGGGCGGGCTGCAATATGTTCTGGATTCGATCGGGACCGTTTATTCCGTCAAGCATAACAATGGCGAGATCCGGCGGATCAACGTGAATATCGCGCCGTTGACGCATAAGGAATTTTGCGATCTCAAGGCGGCGGAGATCGGAACGTATCAGCTTTTTCAGGAAACCTATGACCGTGAGGTCTATGCGAAGGTTCACCCGAGCGGAACGAAAAAAGATTTTGACTGGCGGGCGACGGCGATCGACCGGGCGATGATGGCCGGGATTGACGATGTCGGGCTGGGCGTTTTGTTCGGTCTGGCCGACTGGCGGTATGAGATGCTGGCCTTGATGTCGCATATCGAGCATCTGGAAGACCGGTTCGGTGTCGGATGCCATACTGTCAGTGTGCCGCGGATCGAGCCCGCGCACGGATCGGATTTGGCGTCTTCGCCGCCGCGGCCGGTTTCCGATGAGGATTTCAAGAAAATCACCGCGATCTTGCGGATGGCCGTGCCGTATACGGGGTTGATCATGTCAACCCGCGAGACGGCCAAAATGCGCAAGGAGACTTATAATCTCGGCGTTTCCCAGATTTCGGCAGGGAGCCGGACCAATCCGGGAGGCTATGCCGATGCGGACGCGGAAGGCCATGTCGACGAAAGTCAGTTCCAGCTTGGCGATCACCGGACGCTTGAGGAAGTTGTCAAGGACGCGGCGGAGATGGGATATATGCCTTCGTTCTGTACGGCGTGTTACCGGCTCGGGCGGACCGGCGACGATTTCATGGATCTGGCAAAGGCCGGCGATATCAAGCACAAATGCGGGCCCAATTCCGTTGGGACGTTTCTGGAATATCTGATAGACTATGCGGGGCCGGAAACGGTCACGGTAGGGGAAGCCATTCTTGAAAAAGAAATGAGCGAGATGGAAGAGCGCGACCGCGACGTCTCCCGGAAAATTATCAAGGCGATCCGCAAGGGCAAACGCGATGTGTTTTGTTGAATACGTACAGTCATTGTCATTCTGAGGGCGCGCAGCAACCGAAGAATCTTTTAAGAAAAGATCCTTCGCTTTCGCTCAGGATGACAGAAAATGGAAGTGATGAAATAACCTGACGAGGATAGAAAATGGCAGCAGAAGCAACGGTCGATCTTTCCGCCAGATATACGGCAAAAGTCGATTCTTTGGTCGAACGCTACGGCAAGGAACGGACGGCGTTATTGCCGATTTTGCGCGATGTGAATACGGAATACGGGTTCGTCCCCGAGGCGGCCATGGCGCGTCTGTCGGAGATTACCGGAATTGCAAATGCCGAGATTTACGGGGTTGTCAAGTTCTATAGCTTCTTTAGTACCGAGCCGCGCGGAAAGTTCATTATCCGTCTGTGCCGGACGATGAGTTGCGTGATGTCCCAGAACGCGCAGGGGCAGGCGTCCGGATCGCCGTTGCGCAAGCTGATGGAGACGTTCGGATTTATGAAGACGCCGGGCCAGACATGGGCCCACCCGGTCTCCGAGACATTGATGAAAGAGCTTGAAATCGGGTTCGGCGAGACGACGGCGGACGGGATGTTCACGCTCGAATGGACGAATTGTATGGGGATGTGCGATCAGGCTCCTGCGATGCTCGTCAATGAAGATGTGCATGTGAACCTGACGGCGGAGCGTGTCCGCGATATTCTCGCGGCGTGCCGCCGGGAGGCGGAAAGTGCCGGGGGCGATTTCCGTAAAACGGCGGCGACCGATGTCGCGTCCGTGCGGGGGACGATCGGGAACCCTCTGTCTTTTTCCGAAGAAAAGCCGGATACGGGACTTGATGCGGCTTTGGCCATGGGGCCGGAAGAGGTTATGGAGACGCTCGTGACGGCCGGGCTGCGCGGGCGGGGCGGGGCCGGTTTTCCGACCGGGAAAAAGTGGCAGTTTACCCGCGCGCAGGCGGAGCCCGAGAAATACATTGTCTGTAACGCCGATGAGGGCGAGCCGGGGACTTTCAAGGACCGGATGATTATGTCCGAGTTTCCCGAGCTTTTGATCGAGGGGATGGTGATCGCCGGACTTACGGTCGGGGCGAAACAGGGCATGATATATCTGCGCGGGGAGTATTCCTACCTGCGCGGGCATCTCGAAGAGGCTCTGGAGCGGTGCCGGGCGCGCGGTGTCCTCGGGCAGGGGATCAAGGGGAATCCCGATCTGTCGTTCGATATTGGCATTTATATGGGGATGGGGGCTTATGTCTGCGGCGAGGAGACGGCCCTTCTGGAATCGATGGAAGGCCGGCGGGGCGAGCCGCGGAACCGCTTCCCGTTCCCGGTTGAGCAGGGGTATCTCGGTAAACCGACGGTGATTAACAATGTCGAGACTTTTGCGTGGGTGCCGTGCATTCTGACGCGCGGGGCGGAATGGTTTATCGCGCAGGGGACCGAGAGTTCGAAAGGGCGGCGGTTGTTCAGTCTTTCAGGCGATTGCGCGCGGCCGGGCGTGTATGAATATCCCTTCGGGACGACGCTTGCGCAGATTCTTTCGGATGTCGGCGCGCATGACGCAAAAGGGGCTCTGGTTGGCGGGGCCTGCGGAACCTGTATCCCTGCGGATCAATTCGGGCGGGAGCTTGCGTTTGAAGACCTTGCGACCGGCGGGTCGATTATTGTGTTTGGTCCGGACCGGGATATGTTTGCGGTGGCCGAGAATATTCAGGCGTTTTTTGCCGAGGAAGGGTGCGGGCAGTGTACGCCGTGCCGGATCGGGAATGCCCGCCTTCTTGAGATGCTCTCAGAAGGCCGTGAGCACGGGATTACCGAAGACGACGTCAGAAAAATCCGCGAGCTGTCGGATACGATGGGTTTTGCCTCCAAATGCGGGCTCGGGCAGACGGCGGCGCATGCGCTGGTGTCGATTATGGAGAACTTCGGCGATGAACTGGCGCGCGGCGGGACAGGCGATATGAAACAGGGCGCCGCGGCAGAGCAGGTCAGCGCGTAGGGCGAAAAATCAGGACAAGGACGCATAAAATGGCACAGGCGAAAACAGAGAAAAAACAACAGATTCCGGTCGTGATCGACGGGAAGGACATCACGGTTGAGGAGGGGACGACGGTTCTGGAGGCCGCGCGGATGATCGGCGTGCATATCCCGACCCTTTGTCACCATGACGATCTGTGTGCGCATACCCTCAAGCAGGGCAAGGCTCTCGATAAAAAAGGGAAGAAAGCAGGGGACGAAACATACAAGGATCTGACGCTTGATCACGCGACGACCGGCGCGGCGGCGACGTCCGGGAATTGCCGGATGTGTATCGTCGAGGTCGAAGGACAGCGCACGCTTCAGGCGTCCTGTATTATGCCGATCGACAAACCGCTTAAGATCCGCACCACGTCGGCGGCAATCCGGCATGCGCGGCGCAATGTTCTTGAATTGATGATGTCCGAGCATTTCGGCGATTGTACGGCCTGTTTGCGGAACGGGAATTGCGAGTTGCAAAAACTCTGTGCGGAGTATGGTGTTCGCGAGGACTGGTTCGGCCGTCCGGTCGAGCCTTTGTATGATATGCCGGATGAGCGGAATATTATCGTCCGCGATATGAATAAATGTATCATGTGCCGCCGTTGCATTAAAACCTGCGCTTTGTATCAGGGGGTTTATGCCTTGACGCCCGATGAGAAGGGCGAGCATAGCGGGATCTCCACCTTTATGGACAAGGAGATGATGGAGGCCTGGTGTATCAATTGCGGCCAGTGCGTGAACCGCTGCCCGACCGGTGCGTTGACGGAGCGTGACGATACCCGGGAAGTCTGGGATGCGATCGAGGATCCCGACAAGATTGTCGTGATCCAGACGGCCCCTGCGCCGCGTGCGGCGATCGGCGAGAGTTTCGGGTGTGAGCCGGGGACGCCTTTGACGTTCCAGCTCAACACGGCCTTGCGGCGGTGCGGTTTTGACAAGGTCTTCGATACGACGTTTTCCGCCGATCTGACGATTATGGAAGAGGGGACGGAGCTGATCAAGCGGCTCTACGCTGTGCTCGTCAACGGGGAGAGCGCGGATGCGTTGCCCCAGTTTACAAGCTGTTCGCCGGGCTGGATCAAATTTATCGAGCATTTCCATCCGGAATATCTGCCCAAGCTCTCTTCGGCCAAGAGCCCGCAGCAGATGATGGGGGCGCTTGTGAAAACCTATCTGGCGGAGAAAAACGGATGGGATCCGGATAAAATTGTCAGTGTGTCCCTGATGCCCTGTACGGCCAAGAAATTCGAAGCCGACCGGGAGGAAATGGATTCGAGCGGGTTCCGCGATATTGATTATGCCCTGACCACGCGGGAAGTCGCGCGGATGATCAAGCAGGCCGGGCTCGATCTTCCCAATCTGGAGAAAGAAGAATTCGACCATCCGTTCGGAATCCCGAGCGGGGCGGGGATTATCTTCGCGGCGACGGGCGGCGTCATGGAGGCGGCCCTTCGGACCGTTCTTGAGATCGTGACCGGGGACGATGTCGAAAATCTCTTTGAGAATGCGAACATTACGCCGGTGCGCGGCTTTGAAGGCGCGCGTGTGATTGAGCTTCCGGTTGAGAAAGTCGGGCCTGTGCCCGATATCCTCAAGCATCTCGTTCCGGATTTTGAATGGCTGAAGGGCGCGCGCTTAAAGGTCGGGGTCGCACACGGCACATGGAACGCGACGCGCGTGATTGAGGATATCAAGGCCGGCGGGCCGTTCAGTGAGTGTCACTTTATTGAATTTATGGCCTGTCCCGGCGGATGTCTGGGCGGGGGCGGTCAGCCGATCCCCACATCGCGCGAGATTCGCAGTGCCCGCGCCAGAGCGGTTTATGGGGAGGATATGGCCTATGAACTGCGCAAGTCTCATGAAAATGAGGATGTCTTGCGCGTTTATCGCGAATTTCTTACCGACGGACCGTGCGGGCACAGGAGCCATGAGCTTCTGCACACGCATTACCACTCCCGGAAGTGAACTTTTCATTCTTGGTTATGGAAAAAGTAATAAGAAAAAAGGTATGTCCATGTTGACATCCCCCGAAACCTGGACACAAGGCGACATTGCCGCGCTGTTGCGCACGCGTGATCCCGACGAAATTGAGGAAATTCGCGCCGCGGCGGAGCAGGTTTTGCTTCGTGAATGCGGGGATGCGGTTCATCTGCGCGGGCTTGTCGAAAGCTCCAATGTCTGTAAATGCGATTGCGATTACTGCGGGATCCGCAAGTCGCGGCGGGATGTCGAGCGGTATACGCTGGAAGAGGATGATATTCTGGCCTGCGCGCATCTGATCGCCGAACTTGGCTATGGCTCTATGGTTATTCAGTCCGGGGAGCGCAGCGATCAGAAGTTTATCGATCTGACGGCCCGGGCTGTCGCGCGCATCAAACGGGAGACACGTTCCGGGGATCTTCCGGACGGGCTCGGGATTACGCTGTGTGTCGGTCAGCAGTCGCGGGACGTTTATCAGCGACTCTTTGATGCCGGGGCGCACCGCTATCTGTTGCGGATCGAGACGACGAATCCGGACCTGTTTGCCAAAATCCATCCGAAAGAGCAGACGCTTGCCTCGCGCATGGAATGCCTGGAGGTCTTGCGGGAGGTCGGGTTTCAGGTCGGGACGGGGGTGATGATCGGCTTGCCCGGTCAGACGGTGGAGGATCTGGCGGCCGATGTGATGTTCTATAAAACACAGGATGTCGATATGTTCGGTATGGGGCCGTATATTCCTGCGCCGGATACGCCGCTGGTCGCGCAGGACTGTCCGCCCGCCGAGGATCGGCTGCGCCTCGGGTTTTTGATGATCGCCGCGACGCGGCTTTTGTGCCGGGATGTGAATATCGCCTCGACAACCGCGCTTCAGACGCTTCATCCGCATGCGCGGGAGACGGGGCTGCGCTTCGGGGCGAATGTTCTGATGCCCCAGACGACGCCGCCAGAGCGCCGCCGGAGTTATCAGCTTTATGCCGGGAAAAGCAATCTCGATGAGAACGCGGCGACATTCCGTACGGAGCTTGAAGCGCGCCTGAAAGCCATCGGCCGCAGGATAGAGGTTAACAAATGGGGCGACTCACGGCATGCTGTCCGAAGGATGCAATGACATCGGGATTGCGTATCAAACAGCAGGACGGGGCGGGAAGTGAGTATGCGCACGGAAACGGATTCGATCGGCTCTGTTGATATTCCGGAGGACCGGCTTTGGGGAATTCACACACAGCGCGCGCTGGAGAATTTCGGGGCCGGGGCCGAAACGCGGCGCGTTCCGTTTTCCCTGATTGCCGCATTGGTTACGGTCAAGCGTGCGGCGGCGGAGGTTAATCTGGAGCTGGGGGCTCTGGATGAGGCGGCCGGCCGGGCTGTTCTCGCGGCATGCGGGGAGATTCTGGACGGCGGACCGGAGGAGATGGCCCGGCATTTCCCTTTAAACGCCTTGCAGGGCGGGGCCGGGACCTCCACAAACATGAATGTGAACGAGGTCATTGCGAATCTGGCCTTGCGTGAGCTTGGAAAAGGCGCGGGGGCCTATGATGTCGTGCACCCGATCGATCATGTGAACCGTCATCAATCTACAAATGATGTCTATCCGACGGCCTTGCGCATCGCCGCGATACAAGGCGTTCGCGCGTTAAGTGAGGCGTTGGCGACGCTTCAGGGCGCGTTTCAGGATCAGGAAAAAGCCTTTCATGCGGTTCTGAAAACCGGGCGCACGGAAATGCAGCCGGCTGTGCCGATGACGCTCGGGCAGGAATTTTCGGCCTTTGCCGAGGCGATGGCGCGGGATCGATGGCGCACTTTTAAATGCGAGGAGCGGTTGCGCCTTGTGAATATCGGCGGCACGGCTATCGGGACGGGCATTACGGCGCCGCGCACTTATATCTTTCGGGTGATAGAGGTTTTGCGCGCGCTCACGGGGATGGGGCTTGCGCGCAATGAAAACGTGATTGACGGGACGGCGAATGCCGATGCTTTTGTTGAGGTCTCCGGAATTCTGAAAGCCTGTGCGGCGAGCCTGTCCAAAATCGCCGGGGATTTGCGGCTCCTGCATATGCTCGGGGAGCTTTGCTTGCCTGCGCTTCAGGCGGGCTCTTCGATCATGCCGGGGAAAGTGAATCCCGTGATGAGCGAGCATATTCTTCAGATCGCACTGGCCGTGCGTGCGAATGATATGATTATCGGCGAATGTGCGGCGCATGGCACGCTCCAGATTAACGAGTTTATGCCGATGATCGCGAGCGCGCTCCTCGAATCCATAGACATGCTGACGAATGGCGCGAACGTCTTTGCAATACATATAAAGGGGATTGAGCCCACCCCCGAAAAATGCCGCGACTATCTCGATACAAACCCGGAAACCGCCACGGCCTTCGTCGCGGATCTCGGTTACGAAAAAGTGCAGGCGCTCGTGAAGGAATATCAACAAGGGAACACAATGAGCATCCGCGACTTCCTGACCGAGAAACTCGGGGCCGAGGCGGTCGAGCGCGTTCTTTGTCCCGCGCGCCTGACAAAGCTCGGGGATTGAGATTTTGCGTCTATTTTAATATAAGAAATTAAATCGGACGAAATGTGAGGTGAGGAAATTACGCAAAGCCTATTTTACCTCTCCCCAGTAGGGAGAGGTCGTTCCGCTGCATGCATGTGGTAGAACGGGTGAGGGCATAAAAAATAGATGAATCGCGAAGACGCGAAGACGCAAAGACGCGAAGGGATTTGTGGAAACTTCGCGCCTTCGCGATTCAAAAACAGGTTGCCTATCCATCGCAACGCTATCATCTCCTCACTTAGACCCACTCCCTGGGGAGAAGAGAAGTCGTTCATGTGTAAATTTTTTTAATGTAACCTGAACTATGGATAAGAATAAGTTACAAAGCTGACAAAACCAACCGTCATCCCGGCGAAAGCCGGGATCCAGTCATAGAGTTGTTTAAACGCGAA
>JANQFU010000013.1 GCA_028277665.1 Alphaproteobacteria bacterium
CCTTCGCGTTTAAACAACTCTATGACTGGATCCCGGCTTTCGCCGGGATGACGTTGGTTTATAAGATTTTAAAGTCCTCTTATCCATAGCTGAGGTTAACCGTGATTTAACCGGGTTACGGCGACTTTCTGTGCCAAGTCTTCTGCATTTTTGTCCGCCCGCTGCAAATTCCGTTCAAGATTTTCAAGTTTTCTCCTGTTCTCCGGCCAGAGAAAAGCCAAATCTGCTTCGTCCTTTTCCTTGAACCATGCACTGAGGCGTCGGCAGATGGCCTGTGGGCCGGCTTCGGCTATGCAGAACATCGGCTCTTGCGTTCCTTTTCCGCGCTCAAAATTCCTGTGCCTCTTCGTCGGCTCATGCGTCATTCTATTTACCAGCCTGATCAGATCTGCATCTGGACCTTTTTCATCGGGATGCATACTGCACCAGTCTTCGAGGAGTTGTTTCAGGTATGAATTTCCATCTCCGGTACGATGTTTGACCTGACCGATATACGGCCCCAGGTGGACGATTTTTACAGAATAGATAATCTGATTGATAACATCGTTTGTTTCTGGTTTGGGCATCGTGCCCGACGCTTTTGCCCGATGGTCAGTTCTTAAATTCGGCCACGCGTTCATTTCATCCTCCGCTGTGTTTCTTATGACAATTTTATGGTTTAAAAAAACGGACGTCAAAGGACGCCCGTTTTCTGGAATTTTGGCTAGACCGTTACGCGATGCTGGAAAGATCCAGGTGAATCCCGGGACCCATCGTCGAGGACAACGTGATTTTTTTCATGTATGTCCCTTTCGCGCCGGACGGCTTCGCCTTGACGATCGCGCCGATAAATGCGCGGATGTTTTCAGCGAGTTTGGCCTCGTCAAACGAGGCTTTCCCGACGCCGCCATGGACGATCCCGGCTTTTTCAACCCGGAATTCCACCGCGCCGCTTTTCGCGGACTTAACGGCGCTCGTGACATCCGGCGTTACCGTACCGAGTTTCGGGTTCGGCATCAGGCCGCGCGGCCCGAGGACTTTCCCGAGACGGCCGACAAGCGGCATCATATCCGGCGTGGCGATACAGCGGTCGAAGTTCATTTCACCCGCCTGAATTTTCTCGGCAAGGTCGTCGGCCCCGACAAGATCGGCTCCGGCGGCTTTAGCTTCTTCAGCTTTGGCATCTTTCGCAAAAACGGCCACGCGGACGGTTTTTCCCGTTCCGTTCGGCAACTCGACCATGCCCCGGACATTCTGGTCCGCATGACGCGGATCAACGCTGAGATTGATCGCAAGTTCGACCGTCTCATCGAATTTGCGCCCTTTAGCGGCATCCTTGACGATTGTGACCGCGTCCTCAACCGTGTAGGTTTTCGTGCGGTCCACCAGTTCGCGGTTGGATTTGATTTTCTTTGTCAGTTTTGCCATCTCATCCCTCCACAACTTCAATACCCATCGAGCGCGCCGAACCTTCAATTATTCTCATTGCGGCTTCGATGCTGGCAGCGTTCAAATCCTGCATTTTCGTTTGCGCGATTTCACGGACTTGCGACGTTGTCACGGTACCCACAGTTTCCTTGCTGGGGTTCGATGCGCCTTTATCCTTCTTCGCGGCCTTCTTCAGGAAGTAGCTCGCCGGAGGGGTTTTGGTGATGAATGTGAAGGAGCGATCCTCATAAACAGTGATAACCACCGGGATCGGCATGCCTTTTTCCATGCCTTCTGTCTTGGCGTTAAACGCCTTGCAGAATTCCATGATGTTGACCCCGTGCTGACCGCAGGCCGGCCCGATCGGCGGACCGGGAGTTGCAGCGGCGGCCGGGATCTGCAGGTTGATAAAACCCGAGATTTTCTTCTTGGCCATTGTTGACTCCGTGTTTTGGTTTCGTTGTCGTCTCAGTTTTCGCCTGTGGTTATTTGCATTTCAAATGAGACATTTTAAACGCAAGCCCCCAGACGCCGGGCATGCTTCCGTCCTTACGGACGCCTCGCTTTGCTCGGTACAATTTCGGATAAAAATGAAACATTCTTATCCAAAATCACTATACGAAGTTTCGCGGTCCGGCTCCGGAAGCAGCTTTACCTGATCACCTCCCGCGATATCCCTGAAATCCAGCGACTGCCGACCCAATTCGTTATCTTTGATGACGAATTGGTATCAAGGATGGCGCACTTTATAGGCAAGGGGCCATGAAATGCAACGGTTTTTTTGTGCGCGCCGGAATTTCTCGCGGTCCGTCGCATTTATATAAAATTTTATATAAATAAAAGATAAGTACTAACGGAAATAAAAAGATAAAATTGAAAGTATAATTAAATTCTTTTTTACCTGCTTTTAGTATTATGGAATAAGAAGGATACAAAAAATAAAAAATCGAGAGGCAGGCAGACATGGCAGCGTATCACTCCACACAGGCGCAACGGCAGCATTATCAGGCATCGATGGCGGATTTGAACCGCCAACTCGCCAAACTTGCGCCGCACCCGGATCACCGTGATGAAAAAGGCCCCGTTCTCGTCAAGATCGCCAAAACTCAAATTCCGGACGAGCGCGACGGCATGCTTGGCGGCATGCTTCTCGAGCAGCTTGTCGCACCGGGCTTTGCCGCCGTTGCCGATCAGCTTGCTCCTGGCCTCTCTCAAAGCATGTCCGGCATTCAGGTCGACCAGCTTGTTGAAGTCTACGACGAATGGGCCAGAACCCGCGAAAGCGACCGTCAGGCCAATGGCGGAGATTTTCTGTCCCAGCGCAAAGTCATCAGCGGTGCGTTCAATAGCGCCGGAAGCTGCAAATCCGAGCGCGACGTCATGATGAAAGCGTTCCTGGCCGATCTCCCGGAACGCATGCGGATTGAGCAAGGTATGGCAAAAGCGGCCCGGGAACTCGACCGGCTCGACAAAATGGACAAAGACATGGAAATGGCCGGCTGGATGCCGATACAACAAAACAATCTCCCAAGATACGAGATCGCCGCCTAAGGCTCATTTCAAGGGTTTTTACTTATGCCTCTCTCCTTGCCGCCCTCCCCGGGCGGTTTTTTTTATCGTCCGCATTCCATCCTGCACCGATGCGCGCTATGATATATTTAATTTTGATTTTTGCTTCCCCCATATTTTTAAGTCTACAGATGAAAGAATTTTCGACCTCTCTCCAGCGTGAGAAATTTGTAATCCAGGAATCCGGGACGGGTCCGGACGCGGAGCCGGTTATCGCTCTGAGCAACCGGATCCAAGTCACACTGGAAACGCCGTCCGGAGAAAGCAGCGAAACATTTATAATCAGAACCCAGAATATGCACAGCTGCGTCCGGCTGGCTGCAATGTTATGCAAGGAATTTGCGGAGCGCGGCCCGATCATGGGACGTTCCCGGGACATACATTACCCCGGTCTCTGGTCGGACATTGTCAGGGATTACGAAATACGCTTCAATTCTGTAATCTGGGCGGTAATTTATTATAAAGGCCGTCTCCTCTTTCAAACAGGAGAACATCATCCGTTTCTGGATATTATCGAGAAATGCGACGTTCAAAGTCCTGAAGGTTACGAGCATGCCGTCCGTTTCGCAGAACAGGCCTTTATGCAAGCCGGGAAAAGCGTAAAAATTTCCCATGATTCCAATATCGCGCTCGTCATCAATATCAAACCGCACGAAGCCAGATGCGGCGTAATCATTCGCGGCGCAAACAGAACGGCGACATTCAGCTTCACAACCAAGCAGAAAGATCCGGAGCAAAACATCAAAATTGCTTCCGTTCTCAATGTCAGTGCGGCTTTTCTGGAGGGGGTCCAACTCGCGTTTTTTGTCGGGATGCACCGCCAGAAACTGGCGTATACGCTGATTGAACGCGGCGGAGAGGAGCATACCCATTTGATCGCGGCGGAACGGCGCCTTGCCTATCTGAACAGTGTGGTTCATCGTTACGAAAAAATTTATGCTGTCCGGTTCCGACCGGAAAAACCCGAATTCCTTGCGATGGCGGAAGAAAATGAATTGGCCGCAAAAAAAATTATCGCACCGTTGGTACAGGAAAAAATCCGGCTCGGAGAAATCAGCAAAAGCGTCTGGGTCGATTAAAGAAGGAGCAAAAAATGCGACATTCCGAGGAAACCCGGCATTTTCTTGATTTGACAGATATTCCGGCAGATACGCTCAAAAAAATCCTTGCACATGCGCATGACCTCAAGACCAGAAAATATAACCCGCCACAGCTTTTCGACGGGTTGTCTCTGGCCATGGTCTTCGACAAGCGCAGTACGCGGACGCGCATGAGTTTCGAGGTCGCCATGAAGCAACTCGGCGGTCATACGATTGTGATGACGATGGATGAAATGCACCTGACCGGCGCCGAGAGCATCGAGGATACGGGCCATGTTCTCTCCCGCTTTGTCGACGCCATCATGATCCGGATGAGCGATCATGATCGTTTGCTTGAGCTCTCCCGGCATACCTCGATCCCGGTCATTAACGGGATGACGAACCGCTCTCACCCGTGCCAGATCATGGCCGACCTCATGACCATCGAGGAAAAGAAAGGCCGCGTTCCCGGCCTGAATGTGGCATGGTTCGGGGATTTCAACAATGTCATGCGAAGCTGGGCGCAGGCCGCGGGAATCTGGGATTTTAACCTGACATGTGCCGTTCCCGCGCCCTTGATGAAACAGGGCGAGACTTTCAAAAACGTCCGCTTCACACAGGATGCGCAGGAGGCTGCGGCGGGGGCCGACGTCCTCGTCACGGATACCTGGGTTTCGATGGGGCAGGAAGGCAAGGCGATTGACATGTTTGCACCGTATCAGGTCAACCCGGCCCTTATGGCACAGGCTGCGCCGGATGCTATTTTCATGCACTGCATGCCGGTCCACCGGGGCGAAGAAGTAACCGACGAGGTTCTCGCGACCCCGGCCAGCGTAATCTATGACGAAGCGGAAAACAGGCTTCATGCCCAAAAGGCCATTCTGGCCTGGTGCCTGAAACATGCGGGCGTTCAGCCGAGCACTATCTGAACGCCGAGACCCGATTCACGAATTCATCATGAATGCGGGGATCGCCGCTTGCGATGACGCGACCGTCACTCTCCAGCGTCAGCGGATTTCCGTCAAAATCGCTCATCGTTCCTCCGGCGCCGAGAACAACCGGGACCAGCGCGGCGTAATCATGCACTTTCAGGCAGGCTTCGCAGACAAGATCCAGCCCGCCCAGCGCCAGAAGACCGTAGGAGTAGCAGTCTCCGCCCCAGATGACAAAGGCGGTCTCGTCTTCGAGAGTTTTCCGGATCCCCGGCATTTCCCGGAACTGGTCCGGGCTCGTGCTTCCGGCCCGCGCGTTTTTCAGCGCGGCACAGGGACGGCATGCGACGGGCGTGCCGTTAAAGCGCGTGCCGATGTCCGGTCCGCCGATCCATTTTTCGTTCAGGATCGGTTGATGGATCAATCCCGCGACCGGCCGGTCGCCTTCCCACAAGCCGATCAGCGTGCCGAATGTCGCCCTTCCCGCGATAAAAGGTTTCGTGCCGTCGATCGGGTCGATCACCCATGTCAGGCCGGAGCGGCCTTTATGATGGCCGAACTCTTCGCCGATAATGCCGTCGTCCGGGCGATGGGTCTCAAGATAACCCCGGATGGCTTGCTCCGCCGCCTTGTCCGCCACCGTGACCGGCGAGGCGTCCGCCTTGTACTCCGTGTCCGGAGCCGCCCGAAAATAGGGGCGGATAACGTCGCCCGATACTTCCGCCATGGCGTCCAGATGGTCGATAAATTCCTGCATGAGATTTTCCTGTGTTAGTGCCCGACCTTTTCCGTTTCCGGAAGTCTGGCCTCTTCTTCCGTCAGGAGCAAGTCCGATAATGTGTCCAGAGTTTCAATTGCACGTTCAAGAACAAGCCCTATTTCGATAATTTGATCCGCCAGAGCATGGCGGTTTCCGTGATCATTTGAAAGTGTCTCCATTTCCGCTTTCCTTTGTTGTACATCGACAGGTTGTTTATTATCGTAAACAGACTTTGTGTACGATTGTCAACATACTTTTGCGTATGACTGAGTTGGAAAAAATCGGCGTTGTCCTGAGAAAAAAACGTTATGCGTGCCGGATGACGCAGGAAGATCTCGCAGGCGC
This sequence comes from Alphaproteobacteria bacterium, assembly GCA_028277665.1. Taxonomy (GTDB): domain Bacteria; phylum Pseudomonadota; class Alphaproteobacteria; order Micavibrionales; family Micavibrionaceae; genus JANQFU01. Next base: position 6,093 of record JANQFU010000013.1, read on the forward strand.
GACCGAGATCGAGCGCAGCTATATCTCCCAGATCGAAAACGGCCGCCGGTCGCCCTCCCTTGCCTATTTCCTGAGAATCTGTCAGGCCCTTGAGGCCGAGCCCTGGGCGGTCCTGAAAGAAGCCCTGACGGTACATGTTTGAGCGGGCAGGGTCATCGCTTGAAAAAATTCGATTGCCCTGCTCCGCAAAAGCGGACATTTTGCGCAGAACCGGGGAACCGGGGTCTCTTGGCCGCCCCGGCACGCTACGCCTTTTTCTGGCGGCGGCGTTGTACGGAGGACGGAATCCCGAGAGCTTCGCGGTATTTGGCAACCGTGCGCCGGGCGATATCAATTCCGGCACTTTTCAGAGCCTCAACAATCTGATCGTCCGACAGAACCGCATCCGGAGCCTCGGCGTCGATCATCGCGCGGACCCGCGCCCGGACAGCCTCGGCAGAGTGCGATTGCCCGTCCGCCCCGGCCAATGCCGTCGTAAAAAAATATTTCAGCTCGAAAATCCCGCGCGGCGTCCCGATATACTTGTTCGCCGTCACGCGGGAGACCGTGCTTTCGTGCATCTCGACGGTCTCCGCAATATCACGCAACGTCAGCGGCTTCAGATACTCGACCCCATACAGGAAAAAGCCCTGCTGTTGCTCGACGATCTCACCGGCGACTTTTGTAATCGTCTGCGCACGCTGGTCCAACGCCCGGACAAGCCAGTTCGCCGCCTGAAGATTATTCTCGAGATATTGTCTGGCCGCCCGGTCTCCACCGGCCGATTTCGCGACTTCGGTATAATAGGTATTGTTAACGAGAACCTTGGGAAGCGTCTCTGTATTCAATTCCACACGCCAGCCGCCACCGAGCGTCTTCGGCAAAGCGCGCATTAAAACATCCGGGATCGCCGTCTGTACGACAAAATGCTCGAAGTTTCCGGCGGGCCGCGGGTTTAAAGCCCTGATCTCGGCAATCATGTCAGATAAATACGTGGCATTCACCCCGCATTTAACGGCCAGCGTCTCAAGATCATGTTTAGCCAGAAGATCCAGATGATCAAGCAGAGCCTGCATCGGCGCGTCCAGCCGATTCTGCTCGGCAAGCTGCAACGCAAGACATTCATCCAGATCCCGTGCAAAAATTCCTGTCGGATCGAACCCCTTCATGACAGCCAGCAACCGCTCTACCCGTTCGGACGAGCAACCAAGCTGCATGGCAAGATCCGCCGGATCCTCACGCAAGTATCCCTGACCGTCCAGCCGGTCGATCAAAAGTGCGCCGATCATCCGGTCGCGCGGCTCGTCCGTCGTCCAGTAGAGCTGCTCAAGAAGATGCTCCCGCAAAGTCGGGGCCTCGCTCATACGCTCCTCAAAGCCGCCCTCCAGCGGATCGAAGGACGTTCCGCCGCCCGTGCCGTATTGCGTCGCACCGGCTGAGAAATCTTCTGCGCCGCTGCGCGCATCGTTTTCGTTCCCCGTCCAGGCCTCGTCAAACTGCTCGGAGATCGACTCATCCTTCGGGCTTGCTTGCGGCCCGTCGTCTTGCGGTTTATCCCCGTCTCCGGGCACATCGGCGTCAGGAGAGCGCTCATCACGCTCCAAAAGCGGATTTTTTGTCATTTCCTCGTCGAGGTAATCATTCAACTCGACATTCGAAAGCTGCAAAATCCGGATCGCCTGCTGAAGCTGCGGCGTCATCACGAGATTTTGCGTCTGGGTCAGATGAAGTTTTTGAGAAACACTCGACATGCAACGATCATACCAGAATCCGCGCAAGGCTCAAGAGAGCAGATACGCTCGCATGTTCATATCTGCCTTGGGCAGATCACCCTACTTACCCGGGCACATGTTCCGAAGGAGTGGTCAGATGCATAAACATTGTACCATAATCCGTTTTCACACGGATCTTGACCGGAACGGCGGGTCCGCCCGGTTCAACCTGCCCCATCCATACGGTCGGTAAAGCCCCGTTCTGGCGGCCCTGTTCCTGAATAGACATCCACCCGCGCGGTTTGCTGTGCCATTTGCCGGCGAGAGGCTGCACCTCAATAACACAGCGTGCGGCCGGGCCGCTATAGGCGTTATAACGTGAGGTTTTCAGCTCTTCGTTCCCGTCATGACGAAAGACAAGCGCGTAACGCCGCTTGCCGTCGAAAATCTCGGCCCGGCCGGTACACACCGGCTCCGCGGAAAGGGCCTGCATAATCTGCATCGTCGCGCTCAAAACATCCGTCGTATCGCGCGTCAAATCCGCATCGATCTTTTTCGGCGTTTTGTTGCGACCCCCCTCGACAATCTGATAATCGACGAAGCGGCCGTCGCCGGTGTACGTGTACGTCTTCACTTCTGTCTCGTCACGCCATTTGCTGATCGACCGATGCTCGACCGGCAAGAACGTCTCAAGATCCCGGCGCACGCCTCTGGTCTCGAACATCCCGCTCCACGGCGCGAGCTTGCCTAAAAAGCCACGGGTCCGAGCGGCAAGGGACAAACGATACGTCTTTTGCGGATCGGTCTCCGGCGGCAAATCGAGGTGAAGTTCCGCCTCAACGGCATGGATCCCCCCCGCATAAACATCGTAATGAAACGTCTGCCCTTCAACGGGCTGGCTCGCCCGGGACGAGGCCTTCAGAATTTCTGCCCGGGCGGAAGCAGACGACAGACACAAAATTAAAACCGCCAAAAGAAAACAGGCATTACCGAAACTGGCCGGGCAGACAAACCGGCTCCGCCCCGGTTCGCGTTTTAAAGCGCCGGAGCGCATCCGCATTCGCATCGCCGTCATAGATCCCTCCCAGATCGAAATCGTCGATTGTTCCCCGCTCCTTAAGCGCCCGGACGGCCTCCCAGAGCATCCGGTATCCCGCACAATGCGCCCGGCCGCGTGCGGTCGTCCATGCTGCCTGATACGTGGCCGCGCGCCCATGGCACAAAACAAGTATAGCACCGACCGGCTTTCCGTCCAGTTCAGCGCGCAACATAAGGGCCTGATCGCCTGCGGCAAAAGCGGCAGCCAGACGCATCAATTCGGCAGACGCCGGACCGCGATAGCGCAGTTTCGCGCGGTGAAGGCCGTAAACCCGGCAAAACCACAAAAGCTGCCCGGCATCAGCCGGATCGCCTGCGACGATTTTCAGCTTCTGGCGTTCGGCCTTGTTCAACTGATTGCGCCATTTTTGATGAAGTCCGGCGCGCAAGTCCTCAAGATCCAGCGCAAGGCCAAGCCAGAGCGTTTGATATCCCGGATAAGGCGTCCGGCGAAAACCAAGCCCCGCAAGCGTTTCTGAATTTTCGTTTTTACCTTCTTGCGGCCATTCGGGCAGGATCCGCCGGAGACGGCCGATACGGCGCGGGAAGGCTTTTGAAACCGCCGCCCAGAACCCGGCCTGTTCATCCGGACCGCCGTACCCGTCAATCCACGCGGGCCCGCGATCCAGAATGACAAAATCCAGCGCGCCGAAGAACAGCGAAAGCCGCTGAACCTGCACGACGCCAACGGCATTTTCATCGCCATCGCTGTCAGAAGAGCCAGCGGTAACGAGACCCCGAAGAGTCTCCTGATGCCGCGCCCCCCGCACATAGGCCGCGTAAGCCGGGTCCATAAACAACGACGGACGCCGGCAGGCCCGGTAACAGGTCCGCCACTCCTCATCGACAGGATTCCACTGAATTTGAATGTGCGTCATGTCTGTGTTGGCCGCCCTTTTTTGTACTAAAAATTTGTCTTCGTTATATTTTATAGCCACTTGCATTTAGGGTCCATACTCACAGGTCTCGTTCAACTGAATTGCACGAGATCTGTGAGAATGGACCTCAGAACAAAATATTTCAAAACAAGAGGTCTCTCATTATGATATAGAATCATTACATCATGTGATTTTGGATAAAAGCCTAGTACTCCGCTTCATTTAAGTTGACGTTCGACTAAGTTAATGATTCACTTTCCTTGTTGAGCCAGCAACAATGGGAGAGAGAAATGGCCGGGA
>JANQFU010000072.1 GCA_028277665.1 Alphaproteobacteria bacterium
ACCTGACGCGTTCCGCCCTTGCCTTCGTGCGCCTCGCCTCCATCCGGCTCATGTTACGCAAACTCTGTAATCATTCATAAAGTTTCCGGACGGACTCTTACGGCGCCATGAAACCTCCCCCTTATAACTGCCTGACCTATAGAATAGACGAGATCCTGAAAATCATTGACAGGGTCCCCCGCCGGATTTTATATGTTCCCTTAATGTTCTTTTTGTTTCAAACGTTGATAAAGGACGATTCCGTGCGACATAGAATCATAGGGGTGATTGCTGTTGTTCTTCTGTGCTTCACGTCCCCCGTCCGCGCAGAAAGCCAAATTTGCGCACCGACATGCCTGAAAGAACATAAATCATTCGAAAAAAAACAGACCTTTCCTGTTTCCTGCCCGCGCATTTTAAATATTATCCCCCTGTTTTTTATAAAAAATCAAGTGAATTGGCCCCTTAGCTCATTAATTCTATCGCCTGAAATGCATGGCTGCTTTTTAAAAATTCTTCTTGATAAACAAAAAATATCTCCGTCCGATGCCTCTCTTCTAACAATGCTCTTCTCAACACCCGGGATTTTTCATTATAAAGATCGTCCGGATATTCAAGCCTATTTCTACCAGAACTCTGCCGCCAACGGTGACCGCATCGCTATGAAAGCTCTTGCAAAATTATACGAACATGGGAAAGGCGTCCCTTTGGACAGAGAAAAAGCCAAACACATGTTTCGTGAAGCCAATATAATCTATTTTCCAAGACACATCACGGGTCAGGAGTGTATCAAGAGCATCAGAAAAGAGCACCAATCATCGACGATCGTCGATAACGACCAAAGAACGGATCTTGAAAAAGAGCAGTTTCAGTGGCTGGAAACGCTCTGCACTCAAGATACGGAAACACTCTTTCTGTTGGCAAACGAATATATGAATCCGGAAAATCCATACAGATCAAGAACCATTGCGCTCGCCTTATGGTCACACCTTAGTCGCGCAAGACATGATGGAAAAGCCCTGAAATATTATTTAGAGACACCTGAACACCCTATAAATTCCGGGCTTTAGCCCCCTTCCCGGACACGCATCCCCGGAGCCCGTCCTTGGCCTCTTCCAGTTCCTGCATGGCTCTCATAAGCTCATATTCAGAAACTTGTTTCTGTGCGAGAAGATTTTCCAGTTTCAGACGGACCCCTTTAAGACGCAAGCCGAGATAATTGGGATAATCCTGCATTTCGCCTTGGATCTGCATCCCAAAGAGACGTCGAATAGCTTCAGATAAATTGTCCAGAAAACGAATAGGTATAGTTATTATATTAGACGCAAAAAACACCCCCAGAACCTTTGATATTTCATGAAAAACCTCATCTTTTTCCTTCTTCAAATCCAGAGTTCTGGACATGATGTTATCCAGCCTTTTCTGTATATTTAATATTTCATCTTCGAGGTTCTCTACATTTCTTAGCTTCCGCCGACAATCAGGGGGGCCATATACTTCATCTTTAACACTGATCGCCCAACACCGGCAATTATAGTCGTCGCCGGGGCACAAACCTTCGTCAAAGTTACGGATTTCGCCTTCGAGAACGGCATGTGAAGAACGGACTTTTTCATCCCGGACCGTGCACCAGATATACTCTCCGCTCAACTCTTCACTCGCAACGCCCAAGGCTTTTACCGTTTCGTCATCCGAACGAGCTTCACCGGTTGCTTTCAGCCCCCGGGCACGCTGAAACCGCTTCAGAGCTTCGAAAACAGCCTTGTCCGGAATCTCCGTGATGCCAACCTTTTCATAGGGGAACCTGAACTATGGATAAGAATAAGTTATAAAACCAACAAAACCAACCGTCATCCCGGCGAAAGCCGGGATCCAGTCATAGAGTTGTTTAAACGCGAAG
>JANQFU010000110.1 GCA_028277665.1 Alphaproteobacteria bacterium
AGCTACGCGGTACGCAAAAAACGCCGCCTCGTTCCTTGCTGCCGTTCAGTTTAAGGCGGCTATGCAATGGGCCAGAATAATTTGAGGACACTCTCTAGGAACACCGGCAGATGAAGCCCTCTTCGAATATATGCCCACAGCTTTTCTGACAAGAACGTTTTCGACAAGAGATCTGGGAGAACGCATTCTTGAAAAATACGAACAATGCTACGAAAAGGGAATTCGGCTCATTGCTGCCACCACATCTTGGCTATCTTTAGAAACGGACGTGAAGACGGCAGACATAAAGATCGCAAAGCCCTAATAACACACGACACGGCTTTCGGTTGACCCGTCTGCCTTGACCCGGCCTTCAATGACGATCGGTCCCTGGTCGATCCGGGTCTTGCATTCGAAAACGGGAACGAGCGTCCGCAGTTGCACGCCGATCCGGCGGCCCTCGAAAAACGGACCCGTCGTACAAAACGGCTCCGATTCGTTTTCCTTCAGCCGAAAGACCGAACGATGCCGCGCCTCAATCCCGTCCGGGCGCATAAACATCTCGGTAAAGATCGTTCCGAAAACCAGATACGGCGCGCGATTCACAACCTCGAAACACACCTGCTGCGGCAACACTTCGCCGTAAGCCTCCGGACGCACGTTTTCCTGAGTCTGCGCGACCACTGCACCGCCGGAGAACAACATCATCGCACCCGCCGCACACACAAGACCCGGAAAGAATCGCTTCAAAACTGTCATGTGCCAAGTCTAGCGCATCCGGAAACAATCAGCCAGAGGCGACACCGACACGCACACGGCAATCGCCCGAAGTTATGAATATCAAAGCCGTAAAAACGCAACTCATTGAAAAACAATAAAATCGTCATCCTCTGCGCATGCAGAGGACCCATTCCTAAGCCCGTGCTGGAGGATGACGAAATTAAATTATATCAAAAGGTTAGTGTAATCGAATTTTTTTAAGCGATTACCCTGTAATCCTGTGCCGGAGGACGGGGAAGGAATGTGCGCAGAAAAATTGACCGCTGCAGGGAGAATCAAATAAAATAGACCTAAAGGTATTTATTCGCATTTAAAACAGGACATTTTAAATGCGGACCCTCATACGCCAAACGCCCTTGGAGGCATGCTTCCGTTCTTGCGGACGCCCATGTCTTTTTTGGGCTTTGCTCGATACAATTTCCGATAAGAATATGTTTTATTTTTATCGGAGACCACTATAAGCACACATTCTTTTTCTTTCCTTCGAACTCTGGAAATATCTGAATAATGGCCCGTAAAAAAAGACTGATTCAAAAAAGGACACCCTGGCTCGACCGGTTGGTTCCCGAGAAAGCTCAAGGCTTTCTCGCCCGGCGCATTGTCGACGGGGCGGCAGTCGGGGTCGGCGGGGCCGGTTTGTTTACCCTCACGTCCTTGCTGACGTATTCCCGGGGAGACGCCTCATGGAATACGGCTTCGGCAGACGGGTCGTTCTCAAACTGGGCCGGTGAGCCGGGAGCATATATCGCTGATATGCTCTGGCAGACACTTGGGCTTGGCAGTTTTGCTTTTGCCGTTGTTTTTTGTGTCTGGGGCGTACGTTTGATGCGCCGCCAGCAGCTCTATCCGTTATGGGCGCGGTTCGCGGCAATGGTTGCAGGTGCGCTTTGCCTGTCAATGGCTGCGGCCCGGATCCCGGCCGGCGAGATGCTTGCCCATCCATGGATGGGCGGTGGCGGTGGGACTTTGCTGTATGAGCGAATCGGCGCGCCGCTGTTTTCCGTTCTCGACTGGGACTGGCTCCGGGATTTTGCCAGCGTCCTATACGGTCTTGTCTCGCTCGTCGGTATTCTTTACGCCGCTGCGTTGACGCGCGCTGAAATTGACACGGCCGTTAAAGGATGTGGAAGGGCGGCACGGGCGTCCGCGGTCTGGTGTATTGGCGCTTATCATGACTTCATGGACTGGGTTCATCATTATAATTCAGAGGACTACATAAAATCCAGACCGGTCCGGACTGAGGAAAGGGCTTCCCCCGGACAAGACCGTTCGGTCTTGTTAAAGGAGCCGCGAGACACGACAGAAGAGGCCGGGCTTTTCGGGAAAACGATTCCTGTCGTCAAGAGCGGAAAACGCGCCGCCCCGAAAGGTGCGGATCCGGCGGTGGCGGCACGTAAACCTGTACAGACCCGGTTGTCCGGTTTTGAAACGGGAGAGTGGGAACTGCCGCCCCATGACCTTCTTCAGGACGTTCCGGAAGGCGCACTGATTTCGCATCTTGACGAGGCGGCGCTTCAGAAAAATGCCGAATTGCTTCAGAACGTTCTGGCGGATTTCAATGTGCAGGGCGAAATTGTCAGCATTCATCCCGGCCCGGTCGTCACACTTTATGAACTTGAGCCTGCGCCAGGCATCAAGACGGCGCGTGTCATAAGCTTAAGCGACGATATCGCCCGTTCGATGTCCGCTATTTCCGTGCGGTCTGCCGTTGTGCCGGGACGAAACGTTATCGGGATCGAATTGCCGAACAGCCGCCGCCAGACTGTTTATCTTCGGGAATTGCTTGATTCACGGGAGGTGACAAAGAACGGTTCGAAGCTGCCGCTGATTCTCGGCAAGACGATCGGCGGTCAGCCGGTTGTCGCCGATCTTGCGAAAATGCCGCACCTTCTGGTTGCCGGAACGACCGGCTCCGGGAAGTCGGTCGCCGTCAACACAATGATTCTCTCACTTCTATATCGTCTGCCTCCGGAAAAATGCCGTTTCATCATGATCGACCCGAAGATGCTGGAACTGTCGGTCTATGACGACATTCCGCATTTGCTCTCTCCTGTCGTAACGGAGCCGGGCAAGGCTGTCGTCGCTTTGAAATGGACGGTTGCGGAGATGGAAAACCGTTACCGGGCGATGTCGAAACTCGGTGTGCGGAATATCGAGGGCTATAACGCCCGCCTGCGTGAGGCCAAAAAGGCGGGAGAGGTCCTGATGCGCAAGGTCCAGACCGGGTTCGATCCGGACACCGGCAAGCCGGTTTTCGAGGATCAGCCGATCGACCTGACGGAGTTGCCTTATATTGTCGTCGTTGTCGATGAGTTCGCCGATCTGATGATTGTGGCCGGGAAAGATGTCGAGGGCGCGATCCAGCGTCTGGCCCAGATGGCGCGGGCGGCCGGGATTCATTTGATTATGGCTACGCAACGTCCGTCCGTCGATGTGATCACGGGCGTTGTCAAAGCGAATTTTCCGACCCGGATCAGCTTTCAGGTCACGTCAAAAATCGATTCCCGCACCATTCTTGGTGAAAGCGGCGCCGAGCAGCTTCTCGGCATGGGGGATATGCTTTATATGGCGCCGGGAGGACGGATTACACGGGTCCACGGCCCCTTTGTTTCGGATGACGATGTGGAGAATGTCGTCAACTGGCTGCGCGCGCAGGGGACGCCCGATTATATAGATGATGTTACCGACGGCGATGCCATCGGCGGCAGTGAGGTGATGGGGGCGCTTTTCGGCGATGGAGAAGAGGGTGGAGGAAGCGGCGATGATCTTTATGATCAGGCCGTTGCGCTTGTCGCGCGGGAGCGCAAGGCGTCGACGAGTTTTATCCAGCGTCATCTCCAGATCGGCTATAACCGTGCGGCCCGGATTATCGAAGAAATGGAAAAACAGGGCGTTATCGGTCCGGCGAATCATGTCGGCAAGCGCGAAGTCCTGATTCAGGATTTTTCGGAATAGGGAGCCGAACCGGCTGTCATTCTTCCTGTTCTCCGGCCATTTCTGCTGCCCGGTGTCTGGCAAAAACCGGATCATTACGCGGAATATTGAGGATATGGCTCGCTGCGAATTCTGCGGCGTCTTCATAGGGCGTCAGAACCATGTTGATTCCGTCGAGTTCCATGCCTTGCGGCATTTCGTGTTCGTGAACGGCAACGGCGATATAGCCTTTGTACCCTTGTGCCCGTAATCCCTGCGCCAGAACGCGGCGCATGTCGGTTTGCGTCGGCCCGGCTTCGTAATGCGGAAAAGCGCAAACGATTGTGTGAACATTTTCAACGGGGAGCGTTTTCGCGATATCGGCGTTTGAGGCATCACCGTAGATTGCCGGAATGCCGAGCTTTTGAGCGTGACGGATTGCCTGCGGATCGAAATCGATCCCAAGGACCCGGATGTTCCGGCGGCGAAATTCCGCCGCCATGGCCGCCCCGTAACGCCCAAGCCCGAAAATCACGACATCGTATTCCCGCCGGGCACGGGCGTCCTGGATCATATCTTCGAGACTGCTTGGGTTCTTGCGCTCAAAGATATGCAGGAACGGGGCAAAAAAATCATAAAGCTGCGCTCCATACATGATCCCGTACGTTGAAAGCGCGATCGTAATCAAGGCGACAAGGGATATCAAGGCAATGACATCTTCTTCCACAAAGCCTGTCGTTACGGCCAGCGCTGCGAAAATCAGCGAAAATTCACTGATCTGGGACAGCGTAACTCCGGCCATGAAGCTGGTGCGTTTACGATATCCGAGTGCGCCTGTGATACTCATGATAATCAGCGGTTTGACGAGCAGAACGAAAAGCGAAAGGATTAACGCGTTTCCAATCTGGCCTGCCGCGCCGCTCAGGTCGATTTGTGCGCCGAGCCACGCAAAAAAGAACAGGAGCAGAAAATCCCGCAAAGGCGTGAGGCGGGCGAGCAGAATGTCGCGCAGCGGTGTTGATGCCAAAGCAATGCCGGCCAGCAGGCCGCCGAGTTCTTTGCTCAGACCGAGATGGTATGAAATGCCGGCCAGTGCCGCGGCAAATCCAAGCGCGAAAATGACCATTAATTCGCCGGACCGCCCAAGGGCGAGAGAGATGGGGGCCTCGAAAAAGCGGACGATAATCGCTGTGGCGGCGATTAGCCCGCCGACTTTCAGGATCAGGAAAAGCAGTTCCATTCCGGCAGAGACGTCTTCCGGCCGGCCTGAGGCAAAGCCGCTTAACGCGATCATCGCAAGAATAACGGCGATATCCTGAATGATCAAAATCCCAAGACATATTCGTCCATAGAGGGAATCGATTGCCTTGAGGTCCGATAGCGTTTTGACAACGATGATTGTTGAGGAAAACGTCAGGGCAACGGACACGCACAGGGCAGGGACCGGCGGCATGCCGAGAGCGAGGGCGATGCTTCCCCCGAGAAGAGCCGTCAGGACAACCTGGGCCAGACCTGCAATCGTGGCCACCGGCCCCAGTGTCCGGATCAGTCCGAGATCAAGCTTCAATCCGACCATGAACAGCAACAGGGCGATTCCAAGATTGGCAAGCGTCTCAATCGCGCCGGAAGAATCCTGCGGCATGAGGTCGAGACCGCTTGGTCCGGCCAGAAGTCCTGTCCCGATAAATGCAACGATGAGCGGTTGGCGGAGTTTGATCGCGGCAACGCCGAGGACGCCCGCGACAAAAAGCATGGCCGCAAGCTGGTAAAACAGCGTTTCCTGAATGATGTGTAATACCGGTTCGATCAAAGCCATTTTTTGCTGTTGCCAGAATTCAAGGACGTGGAAGCATTTTAGCAGAGTTCCCGGAGATACTATAGAGTCTTCAGAATTTCCAGAGCTAAAAAAGATCTTTGTCCAAACCGGTTTCGGTCAGAAAGATCCCAATGGTTTCGTCGGCGCCGTATTGGTACAGGGAATTATGTCCGGCATTTTCAAGCTTGACGAGGGTTTTCGGCTCGGCGGCCAGAGAATACAGGCGCAGGGAATGCGAGTTCGGAACGATCATATCCCGTCCGCCGATCACAAAGAGTTTCGGGATCCCTTCCAGCGCGCCGATTTTTGCGTCGCTTTCAAACCGGTCTTTCAGGAGCCGGTAGGCGGGCAGGAAGAAATAATGATGCTGCGCGATCCGGGCGATGGAATCGTACGGCGTCTCAAGGATCAGTGCGGCGGCATCCTTGTAGCGGCGCGCCATTTCGACGGCAACGCCGGTGCCAAGGGACGCTCCTTGAAGAATTAGCCGGTTCTCGGGAATTTTGTGCGCGGAGAGCAGCCAGTCGATCGCCGCGCTTGCATCCTTGTAATACCCGGTCTCCGACGGCTTGCCCGGATTGCCGTTATACCCCCGGCAGGAGACGAGAAACACCCCTGCGCCACGCTCCACGTAATGGGCGGCACGGACGATTCCGGCCTCGAAAGTTTCGGCATTGCCGTGAAAAAGGATGGCATACGGCGCGTCAGGCGTGCCCGTGTTTGCCGGGATGAGCCAGTGTGTCAGGACAAGGCCCGGTTCGCTCTCGATCCGGACGGTCTCAAGCCCGGGAAGTCCGGCGGCATCGGGGTCCGGAACGCGCAAAGGCGCAGGAAACATCAGTGCGCGCTGGAAGATATAGGCAAGTACGACAAGACCGAGGTAACAAGCCAGAACCGCAAGGAAGATTTTCAAGAGTGCGCCTTTCGTTGAGATAAGGGAAAAGCCGGGGCTTTTGCAAGCGATATCAGGGGAATATATTTTTTTCAACATTGACTTGACGTTGAGGGGAGAATTCCTCTATAGTCCGCGCGAATTAAGAGAAGAGGAGGGAGACAGACACGTCCCGCCGGTCAGGAGGGAAGAGTCGGTCGCCGTCCGATTTTGTATGTGAACGCATTACAGGTAACGAAAAAAGCAGAAGAAAGGCCCGGTATGCCGACGATTCAACAGCTCATCCGCAAGCCGCGGGTAAAAGTCGTAAAGCGCAAGAAGAACCGTGCGCTGAAACAAAACCCGCAGGTCCGCGGCGTCTGTACGCGGGTGTACACAACGACGCCGAAAAAACCGAACTCGGCGCTGCGGAAAGTCGCGAAAGTCCGCCTGACCACAGGGCTGGAAGTGATCTGCTACATTCCGGGGGAAGGCCATAACCTGCAGGAACACTCTGTCGTCCTGATTCAGGGCGGCCGGGTAAAAGACTTGCCGGGGGTGCGTTACCGGATCATCCGTGGGGCGCTGGATACGCAAGGCGTGAAAGACCGGAAACAAAACCGCTCGCTGTACGGCGCCAAACGGCCGAAATGACGGAGTTGTTAGCGCGCTGAAGGCGCGCGTTACAAAACCGTCATCCCCGCGAAGGCGGGGATCTTGTGAAAGAAAAGAGAATAAAACAATCCGGTTCCCGCGTGCGCGGGAATGACAGTTAAGATAAAGAAGGAAGCGTAAAGGAAACAAAACATGTCACGTCGTCACCGCGCTGAGAAAAGAGAAATCCTGCCCGATCCGCGTTTTGCGGATCTGGTGCTGGCCAAATTCATGAACGTCCTGATGGTGGACGGCAAAAAAGCAATTGCCGAAAAAATCACCTACGGCGCGCTTGAGTTGATCCGTCAGCGGGAAAAACTGACCGACGATCAGGCGGTTATTGAATATTTCCACAAAGCTCTGGACAACGTGAAACCGTCTGTCGAAGTGCGTTCCCGCCGGGTTGGTGGGGCGACATACCAGGTTCCGGTCGAGGTGCGTCCGGAACGCCGTCAGGCGCTCGCGATCCGCTGGATCATTATAGCCGCGCGCAAACGCTCCGAAAACACGATGATCGAACGTCTGGCCGGAGAGTTGCAGGACGCACACAACGGCCGCGGGACGTCCGTCAAAAAACGTGAAGACACGCACAAAATGGCCGAAGCCAACCGGGCCTTCGCGCATTATCGTTGGTAAGATCGGTTCTTTTTTTCGCTCCTTTTTTTGTCATTCCCGCGGAAGCGGGAACCGGAGACAAGCTTCAGGCCCTGCAAACAAAACACCCGATCCCCGTTTACGCGGGGATGACAAGCCGGGTCCGGGTTTTTGGGCGGTGCTTGAGGCTTTTTCTCAAGAAGACTTGCCGAAGCGATTGAAATCGGCTAAAGACGCTTTCAAAAGGGCGGACCGCTGAATTAGGGGGGCCGGTCTAAAGCGTAAAAACAAGATTACAGATACGACTGAAGGGAAGTTAAACACATGTCACTTCGCGAAACGCCTATTGAACATTACCGGAATTTTGGGATCATGGCCCATATTGACGCCGGGAAAACGACAACAACGGAACGGATCCTGTATTATACCGGGAAGTCCCACAAAATCGGGGAGGTCCATGACGGGGCCGCGACGATGGACTGGATGGAGCAGGAGCAAGAGCGCGGAATTACAATCACGTCCGCTGCGACGACCTGTTTCTGGGTCGGTCCGGAAAACGGGATTGCCCCGGGTGACAAATTTCGTCTGAACATTATTGATACTCCCGGTCACGTCGACTTCACGATTGAGGTTGAGCGGTCTCTGCGGGTTCTTGACGGTGCGATTGCCGTATTTGATGCAAACGCGGGAGTCGAGCCGCAGACGGAAACGGTCTGGCGTCAGGCTGATAAATACAACGTGCCGCGGATGTGCTTTGTTAACAAAATGGACAAAATCGGCGCGGATTTTTACAATACTGTCGGTATGATTGTCAGCCGCCTTGGGGCGCAGCCGCTCGTGATTCAGCTTCCGATCGGTGCAGAGAGTGATTTCGCCGGGGTTGTAGACCTTGTGAAAATGAAAGCGATTATCTGGAACGCGGAAACGCTGGGAGCAACCTTCCAGGAAGAAGAAATCCCTGCCGACCTGCAAGGTAAGGCTGCGGAATATCGTGAGAAGCTCGTCGAACTGGCTGTCGAGCAGGACGATGCGGCTATGGAAGCTTATCTGGAGGGCAATGAGCCCGATGTTGTAACGCTTAAAAAATGTATCCGCAAGGGCACGATTACCGGCGCCTTTGTGCCGGTCATGTGCGGTTCTGCGTTCAAGAACAAAGGCGTGCAGCCGATGCTGGACGCTGTTGTGGATTTCCTGCCTTCACCGCTTGATATCGGGGACGTGAAAGGGAAAAAAGTCGATTCTGACGAAGACGATTCCCGCCCGCCGGAAGACGGCGCACCGTTCTCGGCGCTCGCGTTCAAGATCATGAACGACCCCTATGTCGGATCTTTGACCTTTGCGCGGGTCTATTCGGGAACGATGGAGTCCGGCTCTTACGTTGTGAACACGGTCAAGGGTAAGCGCGAGCGCGTGGGGCGGATGCTTCTGATGCACTCTAACTCCCGTGAAGAAATCAAAGCCGCCATGGCCGGGGATATCGTTGCGTTTGTCGGTCTGAAGGAAACGACGACCGGAGATACGCTGGCCGATCCGGCCAAGACGATTGTGCTGGAACGCATGGAATTTCCGGATCCGGTTATCGAGATCGCGGTCGAGCCGAAATCCAAGGCCGATCAGGAAAAAATGTCTCAGGCACTTCAGCGTCTTGCCGCTGAAGATCCGTCCTTCCGCGTCTCTGTCGATCACGAGAGCGGTCAGACGATCCTGAAAGGGATGGGCGAGCTCCATCTCGACATTCTGGTTGACCGGATGAAACGTGAATTCAAGGTCGAGGCGAATATCGGGGCGCCGCAGGTGGCATACCGTGAAACGATCAGCAAAACGCAAGAAATCGACTACACCCACAAGAAACAATCGGGTGGGGCCGGTCAGTTCGCGAAAATCTCTCTGGTCTTTGAACCGGCCGAGCCGGGTGAAGGTTACGAGTTCAAGAGCGAAATCGTTGGTGGCGCCGTTCCGAAAGAGTACATTCCGGGCGTCCAGAAAGGTCTGGAACTGGCCAAGGAAACCGGGATTATCGCCGGGTTTCCGGTGGTGGACTTCAAAGTCCGTCTGGTTGACGGGGCTTACCACGATGTTGACTCCTCTGTCATGGCCTTCGAGATCGCTGCAAAAGCGGCCTTCAAGGAAGGGATGCAGAAAAGCGGGGCCATCCTGCTCGAGCCGATCATGAAAGTCGAAGTCGTTACGCCGGAGGAATACATGGGCGATATCATCGGCGACCTGAACAGCCGCCGCGGGCAAATCAGCGCGATGGAAGATCGCGGAAACGCGAAAGTCATTGACGCCATGGTTCCGCTGGCTTCGATGTTCGGCTACATCAACACGTTGCGCTCGATGTCTCAGGGCCGCGCGCAATACACGATGCAGTTTGACCATTACGAACCGGTCCCGGCCAACATCGCCGCGGAAGTCAAGGAAAGCATGGGCGGGTAATGGCTTTCCTGTCATCCCCGCCCCCTCTCTTGTCATCTCCGTGAAAACGGGGATCGGGTGGAAAGCTTATAACAACCCGGTTCCCGCTTACGCGGGAATGACGGTTTTTTTGTAAAAAGAGAAAAGGAAAGGAAGAAAGAGATGGCCAAGGAAAAGTTTGAGCGGAACAAACCGCACGTGAACATCGGAACGATCGGACACGTGGACCACGGGAAAACGACGCTGACGGCGGCGATCACG
>JANQFU010000113.1 GCA_028277665.1 Alphaproteobacteria bacterium
TTTTTTCCGGCTCCACAGCTTCAACCATCTTAGCGTGAATCATCGGCTCAAGTAGATAACGACCTTCGCCTATCGGTAAATCCTCATCACTATAAGCAACACTCTGGAGGGCTTCAGGAACAAAATTTTCGCGCGGAATGGTTTCGAAAGCAGCCAAGACATCAGGGCGGATAATGCCAGCCGTATGAATCTGACCATCAACCATATTGGTGCGCGCCGCAGCGAAATCGGACATGCCGTAAATTCCTTTCAACGGGGAGAGTATAAAGGAACAGAGATAACAGGAACAGATCAAATGTTGACTTCGATAGACGCTATCATCTATTTCTCTAATCCTCTATGATCTACCAAGTTTGGCGCGGTGGCAGAGTGGCTATGCAGAGGACTGCAAATCCTTGTACGCCGGTTCGATTCCGGCCCGTGCCTCCAGTCTTTGATCTCTCGATTTATAGCGGTCCCAATTTCTTTTCCAAATCCGGATTGTGTCCTTCGTGCGGGGTGCTCCGCTTTTCTGGCGAGGGACGTTATTCTTTTCCCTCTTTTCGGCCGTGTTCGTTTTGGGCTTGCTGTTGTTTGCGCAAGTGCTCTGTCGGTGTGCTTTTTCCAAGTTGGGGGCCGACCGGCGGCAGAGGCGGCGGCGGGCCTTCCGCGCCTGACGGGGCTGCGGCCGGGCGCGCTGCTCCGGGTTGCGCGGCCGCCGGGGCGGCCGGTTTAACGAACGGACCGGGGCCGATGACTGAGTACGGGGCTTCGAGCGTGTGTGTGATCGATTCCGCAATAATCGTGCCCTCCATGGATCCCGGACACAGGGCAGGAAGATCTTCCAGCGAGAGGGATTCTCCTTGACGGCGTTTGTCCTGGACGGCGTTGCTTAACGCGTGGAGGCTGTCCAATGGTGCGGTTTTACGGTTTTTTTCGAACTCGATCTGGGCGGCGTGGAGCGGGGCGATCCCGTCCGCATGGCTTCCGCCGAGCGCGTCTTCAAAGGCCTTGGCGGCAGCCTGAAGAGCCTGAGCGCACCATCCGAGAAACTTGCCTTCCAGAAGAGAGCGGTTTTGTTCGTTGGCGATTTCAAGAAACGGGCGGCTGCTATTTGCGCTGATCCCTTTTTCGACGGCGTCCGAAAAGCTTTTGTCGGCCTGCCTGTCATGGATCGGGAGGTGTTTTTGCAGATCCATGAAGCTGTTATACGAGATTTTGAGAACATCTGTCTGATCGTCGGGAAGGCCGGTTTGTTCGCTTAAGAGATATCCCAGGGACCGGATAAAGGGGTCTGGGCTGGTATGGATGGCTGCGGCGACGATCAGGGGGGGAGATGCGCCGCGCCAGGCCATGTCCTGTGCCGGGGTGCAAAATGCCCGCCATTCATGGGCTGCGCGCTCGGTGATGGTTTTTCCGATTTGTTCGGCCAGCCGCCAGGCCATGTCAATCTGCTTTTCCGGCGGCGGTACAATCCGGATATATTCCCGGATGGCATATTGCGTGGCTTCATGCACGAGCGGATAGGCGCCAATATCGGAAGCAGGGTCACGCGAGGGTTGTAAAACCTGTTGCGCTCTTTTTTTCGAAAGCGTTTCCGGTGCATCCCGGTCTCCGAACATATGTCCGAGCAGGGCTGAAAAAACGTCGGCTTTCACGGAGGTTATGAATTTTGTGTGCCCGGTATGGTTCGGGATCATGATTCCGGAGTGGAACCGGTATTTGTATTCGGGGAGGTCCCGCAGATGGGCATAGTACAGGACATACCAGAGCTCGTGGAACAGATCGGCTTCCAAATCGCTTCGGGTCAGGGAAATGTCGGTGTTGAGCGCAATCAGGCCGAGTTTTTCTTCTTTGCGGCCGAAACCGAACAAGCCCTTTTTGGGGCGGATGCACAAGCCGAGGAAGCTGATTTTATCACCCTTGGGCGCGTTCCGGCAAAGTTCGGCGATGTTTATTCCCTGCGGGTCGTCCTGATGTTCCGTGACAAAAAGACCCAGCGTTTCCGCACGCTGACCGGAATGAAACGGAATAAAATTCACATCAAGCCCCGGTCTTGCCAGACGGGTCAGAAGAGCAAGATTGGTGCATAAACGCTGAATATGGTCGCCGGTTATATCTTTTTGATTATCCATGGGTTTATCGACAACTAAGGTCTTGATGAACAAAGGTCAAAGTAACACAAAAATCTTAACAGAAAATAAGTGCGGCTGCATGCAGATAAAAAAGAATGACGGCATGAAAGCGGTTATTTGAGATCCGCCATTTCTTTCATCAGGGATCGCACGCCGCGGACGCGCTGTTCGAGTTTGTCCCATATCCGGACGGCGACGATTTTCTGATCCGGGCGGAGTTTCAGGGATGCGCCTTTGCTGCCCATCCATGCGATGAGTTTTTGCGGGTTGGGAGGCGTGTCGTTGTAAAATCCGATTACGGCGCCTTTCGGGCCGGCCTCGACACGGTCGACGCCTGCGGTGCGGCAAAGCTGTTTGATTGTGACGATGTCGAGGAGGTTTTCAACCTCTTCCGGCAATGGGCCGAACCGGTCGATCATTTCCGCGGCGAAAGAGTCGATGTCGTTTTCTTCGGTGAGGTCGGACAGGCGGCGGTACAAGCTCATGCGGATGTTGAGGTCTGTGACGTAACTGTCTGGAATTAATACTGACGTTCCGATATTGATTGAGGGCGACCAGCGGTTGTCCGCGAGGTCTGTGTCTGCGCCGGCGCCTTCCCGTGCGGCGGCGACGGCGTCTTCCAGCATTTGCTGATACAGCTCGACCCCGACTTCCCGGATATGGCCGGATTGTTCTTCACCGAGGAGGTTTCCGCTGCCCCGGATGTCCATGTCGTGGCTGGCGAGTTGAAAGCCGGAGCCGAGTGTGTCCAGTGTTTCAATGACTTCGAGGCGTTTTTGAGCTTGTGCGCTGAGCTTTTGTGCGGGCGGCCATGTCAGATAGGCATAGGCGCGGATTTTAGATCGTCCGATCCGCCCCCGTATCTGGTAGAGCTGGGCGAGGCCGAACAGGTCTGCGCGGTGGACGATCATCGTATTGGCGGTCGGGATATCGATGCCTGATTCAATAATATTGGTTGCCAGAAGAACGTCGTACCGGCCGTCGTAAAAGGCGGTCATGCGGTCTTCGAGATCGGTGGGGGAAAGCCGGCCATGTGCGACGACGACCCGGATTTCCGGGACGAGCTCGGCCAGACGTTCGCGGACGTCTTCGAGATCCTTGATCCGGGGGACGACGTAAAAGCTCTGCCCGCCCCGGTAATGCTCACGGAGCAGGGCTTCCCGGACAACGACCGGATCGAAGGGCAGGACAAAGGTCCGTGTGGCCAGCCGGTCGATGGGCGGCGTTGCAATGAGCGAGAGTTCTTTGACACCGGTCAAGGACATCTGGAGCGTACGCGGGATCGGTGTTGCGCTTAATGTCAGGACGTGGACGTCTTTGCGCAAGGCTTTCAGACGTTCTTTCTGTTTGACACCGAAGCGTTGTTCTTCGTCGACGATGACCAGGCCGAGAGTGTTGAATTTGATCGAGTCCGCCAGAAGGGCGTGCGTGCCGATGACGATGTTGACGGTGCCATCGCGCAGCCCGTCCTTGACGGCTTTGGCGTCTTTTGTGCTGACAAGGCGTGAGAGCTGCTCGACACGCAGGCCTGTGCCCTGAAACCGCGCCATGAAATTTTTTGCGTGTTGGCGGGCGAGGAGTGTCGTCGGGACGATCAGGGCGACCTGTGTGCCCGATATGGCCGCGACATAGGCTGCGCGGAGTGCGACTTCCGTCTTGCCGAAACCGACATCGCCGCAGACAAGGCGATCCATAGGCGTGCCGCCGGCAAGATCCGAGAGGACGTCCGATATCGCGCGGTCCTGATCCTCCGTTTCCTGATAGGGAAAGCGGGCGGCGAAATCGTTATAGACGCCGGGGTCGAGGATCATGCGCTCTGCCGTGCGGAGTTTGCGGGCGGCCGCGATCTCCAGAAGCTGGCCTGCCATGCGCATCAGGTCTTTTTTGACTTTTGCTTTTCGGGCCTGCCATCCTGCGCCACCCATTTTATCGAGCTGGGTCTGGCCTTCATCACTGCCGAAGCGGGAGAGCATGTCGATGTTTTCGACCGGGACGTAGAGTTTGTCGCCGCCGCCATATTCGATTTTCAGGCAGTCATGGGATTTTCCGGCGGCGGTGATTGTTTCGAGACCGAGGAAGCGGCCGACGCCGTGGTCGATATGTACGACAAGATCGCCTTCGGACAGAGAAGAAATTTCGCGCAGGAACGCGTCGGCTTTCTTGCGTTTTTTGGGTTTGCGGGCGAGGCGGTCGCCGAGGATGTCCTGTTCGCTGATGATGCAGAGATCGTCTGCCAGAAAGCCGTGTTCAATCCCGAGGAGAACGAGAGCGCATTGCCGGGGGAGAAGGGACCTGGTGTCCTCAATGCGGGAGATTGTTTTTAGTCCCGCAAACCCGCCTGCCGCATTTAGAAGTCCCTCAAGTCTCGCGCGTGTGCCTTCCGAATAGGCCGCGATCAGAACCGGAACGGAGAGGCTGTTGATGTAGTCTTTGAGCGCGCCGAAGACGTCTCCCTCCGGCAAGGCTCTGATATCGCCGAAGTCCCGGCCTTTCTTTGCTTTTCCGTCGTGAAACAATCCCGGATGTCCCTGGACATCCGGGGAGCCCGCGACTGCGGGTCGCCCGGTCAGGGCGGAAGCCTGCGTGGCGTTTGAACGCCATTTGTCATCCGCGGATGACAAATGTTTAAAAGCTGTTCCAAATGGTGAAAAGACCTCCATATTCTGGGCGTGTTTCTGCCATTCCTCTTTGTCGAGATAAAGCCGGGAGGGCGGGAGCGGATGGTAGACTGTTCCCGACAAGCTGACGTCCTTGCTCTTTTCTTTTTTTCCCTTCCGGCTGTCTTCGAGCGTGCGGCGCGCGGCGTAGAAATCGGCAATCTGGGCGGTGCGTTCGCCGGCGGCGTCCGGGCTGTGCTGGTCTGCGCTGATCAGGGCATTCGGCACGTAGTCGAACAGTGTTTCCATCCGATCATGAAAGAGCGGGAGCCAGTGCTCCATTCCATTGTACCGGCGGCCTTCGGAAACGGCTTCGTAGAGCGGATCGTTTTCCCGGACGACGCCGAAGGATTCCCGGTATCCGCTTCGGAAGCGGGCGATGCTGTCCGGGTCGAGAAAGAATTCCGTGACGGGCAGGAGCGCGAAATCTTTTCGTTTGTCGCATGTCCGTTGTGTGAGTGCGTCGAAGGTGCGGATGGTTTCGATTTCGTCTCCGAACAGATCGATCCGGAGCGGGTTGTCCTGTCCGGCGGGAAAGAGGTCGATGAGCCCGCCGCGGATGGCGAATTCTCCCGGTTCCCGGACGGTTTCTGCGCGGGCGTAGCCGCTGCGGATCAGGATGTCCTGAAGCTGGGCGAGGTCGAGACGGTCTCCTGTCTTTGCCGTGATCGCGGCTTGTTTGAGCGTGTGTGCGGGCATGACGCGCTGGAGCGCGGCGTTGACGGTCGTCAAAAGAATGCGCGGCGTGCGTTTTTGCTGGTTTTGCCAGTTCTGGAGTTGCGCCAGAGCGGCGATGCGGCGCGCGACGATCTCTCTGTGCGGGGAGACGCGGTCATAGGGCAGGCAGTCCCAGGCCGGGAGGTCCGCGATCTCGACATCCGGCGCGAAAAAGGAGAGCAGGTCTTTCAGGTTGGCGCAGCGCGTGTCGTCCAGCGCGATATGCAGGACGATCCGGTCCGCGCGCATGGCCTCTCTCGCCCGCGCGGCGAGAATGCGCGCGTCTTGTCCTTCCGGTGCGCCGTAGATGATATTGCAAGATTCGTGCATCATTACCGTCATTGTTGTGCAGGTCGGCCTGTTTTGGCTTTATGCTTTTTATACAGGGCAAAAGATTTTAAAAAGCCTTCCGTGTAGTTTTTTCTTGTGGCCTGTTCGGAGATCTCGGTTTCGCTCATAAAAAAGACGTCCTCGATTTCCTCCGGATCCGGGATGAACGGCCCGTTGAAAAAACACAGGAAAACCCGTCGTTTTTCGCGTTGTCGTGGGGAATAGGCATTGTAATCGCACATATAGACGATGTCTTCCGAAAGGCCGAGCTCTTCTTTTAACTCCCTGTGAGCGGCGTCTTCGTAAGTTTCCCCGCTCATAACCTGTCCGCCGACAGAGGCATCCAGAAAGCCGGGAAAATCGTTTTTCTTTTGAGAGCGCCTTTGAACAAGGATCTCTCCCTTGTCGTTCAGGACAAGGATGTGAATGCCGCGATGAATGGCGTAGTTCTTATGAACGGCCTTTCGTGTGTCCCGGCCGATGACCCGGTCGTCTTCGTCGACGATATCCATCATTTCTTCCATCAAGGATCCTTTCACCTTATACACAGCATCTAACCAGATTTTATAATGCTTTGATATAGTTTTACTTTGAGGTGCAGAGACCGCAGATTTTCTTTCACTCGTCACTCCGGCGAAAGCCGGGGTCCAGTTAATATCCTTTCTGGATTCCAGCTTTCGCTGGAATGACGTGGATTTTAGAGATTTTCCGTTTATTTACATTCATGTATTTTGTCAACAAACGCCAGAAAAGCACTTAAAACACTATCTTTTCGTTCCGGGGCGGGGGCGGCGTGTCCACAGATCCAGTCGTACAGGACCGGATCGCTCTCTTCCAGCAGAGCCTCAAAGCGCGCGAGGTCTTCAGTGCTCATGTTCGGGACATGCGTATCGGCAAAGCGGCCCATCAGGAGGTCCATCTCTTTCGTGCCCCTGTGCCGGGCGCGGTAGATCAACCGTTTCCGTGTCACATTAATATGATCCTCACCGCTCTCCATAGCGCAAAGACATACACGAGAGGCCAAACAGAGGCAAGGAGAGCTGAAGTTGCGATCCGGTCTTAATAATATGTTAAATTTTCTCACCTAAGATAAATGCAAAACACAAGCGAGAAGAAGAAATGGATAAAGCGCAAGAGATACACATAAATCCACCGGAAAGCCTGGAAATCCCCAATGATATCGGACTGTTGGTAAAAACAAATGGAGATTTTTGGATCGTACACAACAACATATTTTCGAACACTCCGAGCTGGGCAGAATACGAACAGGAAAACGAACAGCTTTTTCTTGTATGGGAGACAGGGGAAACAACGCGTCTTGAGGCCTCGTTCATAAGTAACACACTGGAGAAACTTAAAAAATCAAAGACCGCTTTCTTCATTGGTATGGCCGACAAAACACATATCACCTCTTTGCAGGAAATCCCCGTGGTCGTTCGAAACTATAACTAATGGCAAGGAATCATGAGTGTCTGGGATCGCATATTAGAAGAATTAGGCGAATTTGTGGGAGATCCCTTCCGTGGAGGTGTAGCGCAGGCAACCGATGATCGCCTGATCTTTGTGAATGCAGATATGTTTGCAACCAAAGAAGAAATGGTTCAGTTCATTGAAGAACAAGAACCGGGGTACTTTGAAACAGCTGCGGACAGAATTACTAGCCACCCGGATTATATAGAATCGACAAAGAATACAGGCCTGTTCATAGAAGATCTTCAGTCGGGCGGAAAATATTTTCAAGTGGCGCAGGATATTTTGAAACAAGAAGTATTCGATCTTGTTCAAGCGGGCATTCCAGCTGCCGTTGTGCCAGGCACGCCTGGCGTATGCATTGTGAACGAAGCCACAGGACCTTTCAAAGATATCCAGTATCTGATGAATTATGTTGCCGGCTCCGGGCAGGAGATTGATATTAAAGGCCTTGATACAGACGACCTCTGGCGCATTGCCGGCCATCATGAAGGCACACACTGTGAAAATGATCACTACGCCATAAATATTCAAGGCACTAATCAAAACGAAATCGAAGCTGACACAGCCGCATTAAAAGCTGAAATATCAAGAGGTGGCGAACAGAACATTCAAGCCGCTCTAAAATTGATCGTTGTCCGGAGCCTGAACAGTCACACCTCAATCCATAACACAGCCGGACATATAGATTTTGTCGGAATGCTCAAAGATGTCCCGGATCTTGATCCGAGAATCGTACAAAAGCTTCTGGATGATCTCAATGGATCAGATGTATACGGGAATGATGTCCTTGAGGGGATTGTTAATAAATTAACAGGGTTTGGCATCGAAACAAATGCGACTGGATCACAAACAATCCCCATAACACCAGGACCGGAACAGGAGCGATCGCTCTCAACATCTCCGGCCCCGCAATGACAGTGCTGGAAGGAACAATCAGAAAAACTGAAATATCCTTTCACCGCGAAAACGCGAAAAGCGCGAAGTATACGCGAAGCGAACTATTCTTCTTCGTGAACTTCGCGCAATCCCGGAACTTAGGCGAGCCATGAAAACCGACAGGTTTTTATCTGGCGAGACCTGGTATCCGGGATCTCTGTCAGGAGACCCCGGCTCTGCGCAAAACCTCCGCTTATGCGAAGTTTTTGCTTGTCCGGGGTTGCGGATTTTGGAGATATTTATCTTTTCCCGGACAGGCGTGGGCCTTCACCGGGATGATGCGGAAGGGATACAGACAAAAGATTTTCAAATACGGCCTCTGCCGGGACAGGATCGCCACTGTCCTCACCTTTCCGGATTTCTGCACGCAAAGCCTCGAGGCGCGCCTGTGAAAAGCGGTCCCGTTCTTCTAGCAAACGTAAAGCCTCTCGAACAACTTCACTGGCGGAATTGTACATCCCGGACTCGATTTTGGACTTAGAGAGTGTCCTCAAATTATTCTGGCCCATTGCATAGCCGCCTTAAACTGAACGGCAGCAAGGAACGAGGCGGCGTTTTTTGCGTACCGCGTAGCT
>JANQFU010000015.1 GCA_028277665.1 Alphaproteobacteria bacterium
AGGAGGCAACGCCGACGTGGCAATCCAGCCGCTGAGCCAGCCATGGGGGCATTCTCTGGCCAAATTTCCGGATTGCCACACTCCCGTTGGTCGTTCGCAATGACAAAAAACTGAATCGATCAGGGGGGCGTTAACCCGGATTCGTAGCCGTGGGCTTCCCGGGCGCCTATTCCTTATTGTTTTGAAAGCACTTTTCCCTTACACTCACCGCACTTTATATATCAGCATCAGGATTCGCAGGATTGCAGGGATGACAGAGAAAACGCCGGTCGAAAAACTCAGTTTCGAAGCCGCCCTTGAAGAACTTGAGGGCATCGTCCGGGATCTTGAGACCGGCAAGGCCCTCCTTGAGGACTCGATCACCGCATATGAACGCGGGATTGCCCTGAAGAAACACTGTGAAGCCCGCCTGAAAGACGCAGAAATGAAGATTACAAAGCTCACCGTTCAGGATGATGGAAGCCTTCACGCCGAACCTTTTCAGGAAGAAAACGCATAAAAAACACATAAAGAAGCAATAAAAACATATAAACAGGATTGGAGTAGCATATGGCCCCCTCCCCGCGCGACGCAAGCCCAAGCCTGCAACAGGCGATGGACGACGTCACAAATGATGTCAACCGAACGATCGAACGTCTTCTTCCGGAGACGGATCTGGCCGAGGCGCAGCTATATAAAGCCATGCGCCATGGAACTTTGTCCGGCGGGAAACGCCTGCGCCCTTTTCTGGTCCTGCAGAGCGCAAAACTGTTTAACGTCGATCCGCTGCGCTCCCGGCGCGTTGCGGCCGCGGTCGAGTTTATTCATGCCTATTCCCTGATCCACGACGATCTTCCGGCGATGGACGATGCCTCCTTGCGCCGGGGAGAGCCGACCGTCCATAAAATGTATGACGACGCCACAGCCATTCTCGCCGGTGACGCCCTGTTAACGCTTGCCTTTGAAGTCATGAGCGATTCCGAGACCCACGAAGATCCGCGCGTGCGCTGTGAGCTTGTTCACAAACTCGCCCGCGCCGTCGGGGCGGGCGGCATGGTCGGCGGTCAGATGCTCGACCTGATCGGCGAGCAACAGGCCTTTGACCTTGGGACGATCAGCCGCCTTCAACGGATGAAAACCGGCCGTCTGATGGCCTTTTCATGCGAGGCTGGCGCGATCCTCGGCAAGGGCAGCGAGAATCTGCGCCGGGCGCTGTGTAATTACGCCCACGACCTCGGCCTTGCCTTTCAGGTCACGGACGACATTCTCGACGTCGAGGGCACGGAGGAAGAAACCGGCAAGGATCACGGTCATGACGCACAAGCCGGAAAAGCGACCTTCGTTTCAACAATGGGGATCGAGCAAGCCAGAACGCGCGCGGAAATGCTGGTCGAACAGGCCGTCCGTCACCTTGCTCCCTTCGGCAACCGGGCCGAGACGCTCAAGGAACTGGCCCGATATGTCCTGAGCCGCCGGGCGTAACACAATGTATTGCGCGGGGATGGGGGCTCTATCCTGTAGAGGTTCCGAAACTCCGACACTCCGACTACAATAGTATGAAAAATACTTGAAGTTTTAACTTCAGACAAGATACAAAGGCGGATCATGAAAGCAGCCGCGCAAAAAATTCAGGCTACAGAGCCGCTGGCCCGGAATTCCGCTGCCGATTCCTCTCCCCGGGAACCGGGCTCGATTTTGGACGACGTCAGTTTCCCCGAAGATTTCCGACATTTTTCGATTCCGCAGCTTTCGGAACTGGCGCAGGCCGTGCGCGGCCGCATGATCAAGGCGGTCGCCAGAACCGGCGGACACCTCGGAGCCGGGCTGGGCGTGGTCGAATTGACCGTCGCGCTGCACGCCGTATTCAACACCCCGCATGACCGTTTGATCTGGGATGTCGGGCACCAATGCTATCCGCATAAAATCCTGACCGGACGCAAGGACCGGATCGATACGCTCCGGCAGGGCGGCGGTCTGGCCGGTTTTACCAAACGCGCGGAAAGCCCCTATGATCCGTTCGGAGCGGGGCACAGCTCGACCTCGATATCGGCCGGGCTCGGCATGGCCGTTGCGGCGGGGCTGGACGGCCTCACCCGGAATGTGATCTGTGTCATCGGGGATGGCGCGATGAGTGCGGGCATGGCCTTTGAAGCGATGAACAATGCCGGGGATATGAATGCGCGGCTGATTGTCATCCTGAACGACAACCGCATGTCGATTGCGCCGCCGGTCGGCGCGATGAGCCGTTACCTGACGCGCCTGTATTCGTCCCGGCCCTATATCGGCGCGCGCGAGGCGGCGAAGAAAATCCTCGGGCACATGCCCCCGCCCGTACGCCGCGCCGCGCGTAAGATGGAAGAAAGCGCCCGCGCCGCAATGGGGCACGGGACCTTGTTTGAAGAAATGGGCTTTTATTACATCGGCCCGGTCGACGGGCACAAGATGGAGGACCTCGTCCCCGTTTTGCGCAATGTGCGCAATACCCCCGGAGACGGGCCGGTTTTGATCCACGTCATTACCGAGAAGGGCAAGGGATACAGCCCAGCCGAACGTGCGGGCGATAAAATGCACGGCGTCTCGAAATTCGATGTCGTCAGCGGAGAGCAGCATGGCAAAAACTCCGCGAAAGCCGCCCCGGCCTATACGGATGTCTTTGCGGATTCCTTGATCGACGCCGCACGGAAAGACCCGAAAATCGTCGGGATTACGGCGGCTATGCCGGGCGGCACGGGCATGGACGCCTTTGCGCGGGCCTTTCCCGAGCGGATGTTCGATGTCGGAATCGCCGAACAACATGCGGTCACGTTCGCCGCCGGACTGGCCGCCGAAGGTTACAAGCCCTTCACCGCGATTTATTCCACATTCCTGCAACGCGCCTATGACCAGCTTATCCATGACGTTGCCATTCAAAATCTTCCTGTGCGGTTTGCCATCGACCGGGCCGGGCTCGTCGGTGCAGACGGCCAGACCCATGCCGGCTCTTTTGACACGGCGTATCTGGCCTGCATCCCGCATATGGTCCTGATGGCCGCCGGGGATGAAGGCGATCTCGCCCGGATGGTCGCAACAGCCGCCGCATATGACGACGGGCCGATTGCTTTCCGCTATCCCCGCGGATGCGGCACAGGCGCGCAGATTCTTTCCGCTCCGGAGCGATTGCCCCTGCCGCTCGGCAAGGGACGGATCTTGCGCGAAGGCGCGGATCTGGCGATTCTCTCTTATGGCGGACGGCTGGCCGAAGCCCTGATGGCCGCCGATATGCTTGAGACCGGAGGGCGTATACGCGTCACCGTTGCCGATGCCCGCTTTGCCAAGCCGCTGGACACGGATCTGCTCGCGCAGCTCGCGGATCAGCACAAGGCCCTGATCTGTATCGAAGAAGGCTCAATCGGCGGTTTTGGAAGTGCCGTTCTGGATGCCCTCATGCGCGGAAACCGTCTGGACGGGCGCGTAAAAATCCGTACGATGGTCTTGCCGGATCGTTTTCAGTGTCAGGACAGGCCGGAAGCCCAATACCGCGACGCCGGGCTTGATGCGCGCGGGATCGTCGAACAGGCCGCCGGGCTTTTGAGCTTATAATATATTGAGGGCTCGCATTTAAAATATCTTATTTTAAATGCGAATAATTATAGAGTAACAGGACCCGTCGCCCATGCCTTTCGAGAAACCGACCATCGTGCTGATCGATATGGACGGCACGACTGTGCGGCACCTCAATCCGCGCCTTTTGCATCTGCTCGAGACGCTGGACGACATCGCCTACAGAGCGGCCCGCTTTCTCGGGCGGCTCATGCGCAAGGGCAACGAGCTTGAGAAAACGCTTCTGCCGCTCAGCAATATCAATATCCGGCACAAGCAAAAATCGTTGATCGTGCACCGCGCCATTCACAAATTCCGCCGCAAACCGGTTGAACAAATCGTCGAGCCTTGCCCGGGCATTCAGGATCTTCTCGATTACTTCAAGAATGAAGGCATTCCGATGGCTCTGGTCAGTAACGGGCTCGGCAAAGGTTACGGGCATGACGTTCTGAAAAAATTTGCGCTGAAGGATTATTTTGAAGCGCGGGTTTTCCGGGAGGATATCGGCCGCTCCAAACCCCATCCGGACCCGTTGCTCCGGGCCCTCGATGTGATGGGGGCCAAACCGTCAAAATCGGACGTCATCTGGTATATCGGGGACCGGCGGAAAGACGTCGAGGCCGCGCTCGCCGCGGCGAAGGTCCTGCCCTGCAAGGTCGAGCCGTTTTCCTATGGGCTGCAGGCCGCCATCGCGGTTTTGGAGCGCAATGTCGGCCCCGACCATATCATCATCCATTATCAGGATTTCACCCAGCGTCTGAAGAAAGTGTTTGGATAAACTGTCTCCGGACATTTCCTGGACCAGGGTAATCGCTTGAAAAATCGTCCCTTCAAGAGTGAAGTGCACGGAAAGACTGGCATTCATACAAAGAGTTCTATATTCTGCGCGCGGATTTATATGCAGAGCAAGGATTTCACCATGACCGCCAATACCACTGCGTCTTCCGATTACCGCGTCGATGTCGTCCAGAAAGCCGAAACGATTTCCGGCGTCCTGGAGATTATCAGCACAGGAAAAAAACTCATCGGCCATCCGGGCGCGTTTTCGGCGATCCTGTCTTTCGACAAACTTTTTCCCGGGTTCGCGGGCCGCTGCGGGATAGCCCCCCGCGACCTGCCGATGCTTGTCATGAAATCGGAAGAACCGGGAACGAAACCCCTTCTTGCCTTCAAAACGGGCATCGAAAAAGGTCTTCTGGACCGGAGAAAAGCGATCCGGCTCATGATCGAAGACACGGTCAACCATATCGTCAACGACATTGCCGTAACCGGCGCTATCCCGCGGATCGCACAGGATGTCGCTTTTGTTGACAAACTGGAACCCGGCGAGGGAGAATATCTCGTCTCCGCCTTCCATGAAATCTGCAACGCATTCGGCATCATCCTGTCCGGCGGAGAAATCTCCGAACAGCCCGATATTTTTTCAAACAGGGGGCATATCACGCCGTCCCTCGTCGCGATCGGCGAACTCGCACCGGACGACCACATAGAAGGGCCGCGCGATATTCGTACGGACGACCGCATAATCGTGATCGCGTCCAACGGTCCCCATACAAACGGATATACGTTGATCCGGGATATTTTCATGTCACAAAACCCCGCTTTGTTTGACAAGAGGCTCTCTGACGGACGAACCGCTCTGGAAGCGGTCCTGACACCGCATCTGTGCTATTTCTTCCTGATCCGCAAGATCATCGAAGGCGGGATCAAACCGAACGGACTGGCCCACATCACAGGAGGCGGCATCCGGGACAACCTTGCGCGCATCCTCCCCGACACAGACACAAAAAGCACGGGATACCCCACCCTCAATGTCGACGCGGAAATCGACCTCTCATGCCTGCGCATCCCGGAAATTTTCGACCTTCTGCGCGACAGACAGAGCGCCCCCCCGAGGGAAGACGATACGATGCTCAGAACGTTTAACTGCGGTGTGGGGATGATCGCCGTCGTGTCGCCGGAACAGGAGCGGCCGCTGCTCGATTTGATAAACGCAACGGATTTCGAAGCCTACACCGCAGGAAAGATCGTCTCCGGAGGCAGCAGACAGGTGCGCTACACCAGCAGCATAGACTGGTCCCGGCGTCCGGAAAAACCGGTCATAACAACCGCATCATAAAAACGCAATTCATTCAGCACGTCGCGCGGCGGTCGAACGTCTCGCACGGCTCCGGCGAATCGAGCCAGATCGCCACGCGCTGCACATTCGCGGCGGGCGGCCCGCGCCAGCAATCTTCCGAAAAAGCCTCGAGCTTGTCGGGGATCCCTTCGATATGGGCCTCGACTTCCCCGCTGCTCAAATTCCGGACCCACCCGGTAATGCCGAGCATCCGGGCTTTCTCAACCGCCCAGTCCCGATAACACACGCCCTGAACGCGCCCTTCAATGATGAGTTTTCTCGCCGCCGGACGGTCTTCTCCACGCATAGCCATGACACACGCTCCTGATTCGTCTTTTTAATTCTTTTGAAACAGAAGCATTCAATCTATGCCTTTTTTGCGTTTTTTGCAAAAATTATGTTGAGCGCGCACGGCCACGCCTCAATATCTTGAAATGACATCCCCGAAACAGATAAATGCCGCGCGGTTATAATGATTGCGCCGCCAGACGAGTCCGACCTGCCGGGACGGAACCGGCGCCTCGAGCGGACGGATACAAAGCCCCGCCCGCCGGGCATCGTCAAGCGCCATCTCCGGCAGGAGGGTCATCCCGTACCGGTCCCGCACAAGCGCAATCAGGGTCGGCAGGGACGCCGCCCGGAAATTCCCGGACGCTTTTTCGGACGCCAGCTTACAGGCCTCAAGCGCATGAGTCCGCAGACAATGCCCGTCCTCCAGAAGCAAAAGATTTTGCGCGCCAAGCTCCTCAAGCGTCATCGGCGTATCCGCACAAAGCGTCTCCGGCGGCAACGCCGCAAAGAACGACTCGGTGAAAAGCACATGCTGCTCCAGCCCCGGCGTCTCATAGGGAAAAGCAAGAAGCGCGCAATCCAGCCCGCCTTCGTCGATCCGGGCCAGAAGCCGGTCGGTCAGATCTTCTTCCAGATGAAGATCGAGATCCGGAAACCGGGCCTGCACCTCGGGAAGAAAACGCGGCAACAGATAGGGCGCAATCGTCGGAATCACGCCAAAACGGAAAGATCCCGCAAGGGGCATCCGGCAACTCGCTTGCGCCCGCTCTGCAATCTGGCGGGCCATTGCAAGCATCCGCCGCCCGTCCTCCAGCGTCGCCAGACCGAGCGGCGTCAGTTTCAAAATCCGGGCGCTCCGATCGATAATCTTTTGCCCCAGAACCTCTTCCATCGCCGCGATCCCGGCGCTGAGTGTCGATTGCGTAACACAGCATTGCGCCGCCGCCGCCGAAAAAGATCCGGTCTCGGCCAAAGCCGCGAGATAGCTGAGTTGTTTGAGCGTTGGAACCGGACTCATGAAAAGCGCCAATGTTTCGATTTTTTATATAACTGATACAAGACTATCGATTCATTCGATAGCGTGCAACGAAAAAACTCGTTAGCCTTTTTCCGGTGATGCAGGCACTCTCTGAATGTCGCTCACGGACGAACCGCCGGAGCATCGAATTACAGACAAGAGCAAACACCCAACATTGAGGAGAAAAACCATGCTTGGAATTGGTGACAAAATGCCGGAATTTTCTATCGAAGGCGTCAAGCCGAAATTCATGCAACCGGAAGAAAACGGCGAATCCGCGTTCGAAAAAATCACGCAGGACAGCTTCGAAGGCCAGTGGAAAATTTACTATTTCTACCCAAAAGACTTCACCTTCGTCTGTCCGACCGAGATCGTGGAATTCGCGGCCCTGAACGACGATTTCACGGACCGCGACTGTATCGTCCTCGGCGGCAGCACGGACAACGAGTTCTGTAAGCTGGCCTGGCGCCGGGATCACAAGGACCTCGCAAAACTGAACCAGTGGTCCTTTGCAGACACGAACGGCTCTCTGGTCGACGGTCTGGGCGTCCGCGACCGGGAAAGCGGCGTGGCGCTGCGCGCGACCTTCATCGTCGATCCGCACAACGTCATCCAGCACGTCTCCGTGAACACGCTGAATGTCGGCCGGAACCCGAAGGAAACGCTCCGGATTCTCGACGCCCTTCAAACGGACGAGCTTTGCCCCTGTAACCGTCAGGTCGGCGGCGACGTCCTGAAAGCGGCGTAAGAAAATATCCCCTGCCTCCCGCGCATATGCGGGAGACAGGGTCGATACCCAAAAATAAAGAGACAAACGAGGATATGCACCATGGCCATCCAGACATTAAAAGACGCCCTGCCCGAATACGCCAAGGATTTGAAACTCAATCTCTCCTCGATCGTGCAGGAAGAGATTCTGAACGA
This sequence comes from Alphaproteobacteria bacterium, assembly GCA_028277665.1. Taxonomy (GTDB): domain Bacteria; phylum Pseudomonadota; class Alphaproteobacteria; order Micavibrionales; family Micavibrionaceae; genus JANQFU01. Next base: position 7,911 of record JANQFU010000015.1, read on the forward strand.
ACAACAGCTCTGGGGCTGCTTTCTGGCCTCGGCACTCGCGACCCGCAACCCGCAGATCATCCGGGAAATCGCGGAAGACGCCGCCGAACATCTGAGTGATGCCGCACAAAACGGCGCAAAGGCCGCGCACGCGATCATGTCGATGAACAACATCTATTATAAATTCGTCGGCATGCTCGAAGGCAGCTACCAGACAATGCCGGCAAAACTGCGGATGAACATCATCGCATCTCCCGGCGTCGACAAGCTGGATTTCGAATTGTGGTCCCTCGCCGTCTCCGTGATTAACGGATGCAAATTCTGCGTCGGCGCGCATGAAAAACAGGTCACATCCGGCGGCCTGTCGGAACAGCAGGTCCAGACCGCGGTCCGGATCGCCGCGATCGTTCACGCCGTCTCGGCCACGCTCGACGGAGAACAGGCTCTGGGAAATAATGCCCTTGCCAACGCCGCGTAAAAAAAAGCCCTGAAAAGGGCTTTTTTTTACAGAAACACATCTTCCGCTTCCCCGAAAAACAACTCGTATTCGTCAGCAATACTCACAATCAATCCCTGCCCGCCCCCGCTTTCCTGAGAAAAAGGGATTGGAAGAGACGGCTGACCGAGAAAAAACAATCCAACAACGCCAAGAACCAGAACCGCAAAAGACAAGGCAGGAACAGGTTGAGGGAAAAGATGGAGCAACGCATTCAGCCTTTGTTGCCCCGGGCGCAGGTGAATACGGTCGGAAGATAAAGCGGCCCGTACAATGCTGTCCTCGAATGCGGGATCCGGATCCAAAGGACGATGGCGGAGAAAAAATCCGCCGAGATCAGGTCTGTCATTCATCATCAGAGCCTCCTTTCGTTCCAGACGGGTTGAGCGTTGCACGCAAAGTCGAGCGTGCCCGCGACAACAGAGATTCAAAGGCTTTCAGTTTTACTCCCATCATTTCTGCCGCCGCCTTGTTGCTCATCCCCTCGGCGTAGCATAACTCCACAGCCTGACGCTGACGATCCGGCAAAGCGGAAATTTCCCGCGCAAGAGCGTTATCACGCGCCTCAACTTCGTCAGATTCAGAACTGTCAGCCGGCACAGACATATCGGCCGGTTCGTCTCCCGCGGAAAAAGACTGTTCCTTTCGGACCCGCATACGCCGGAGACGATCTTTTGCCAGATTTGTAACAACCCGGTAAAACCAGCTTGTAAACCTGACATTCGGGAAAAAGCGCCAATGAAGACGCCCTTCCCAGAAACGCACATAGGCCTCCTGAACGATATCTTCGGCCTCCTCCGGTGTCGCCAAAGTCCCGAGCCCCCGATACGCCGCCCGGTAAAACATACGGGCATGACGGAAAACCAGTAGCGTAAAAGCGGCCTGATCACGGACGTCCCTGACCCAAAGAGCGAGAACCTCGTCGGGTGTCTCCGAAGAGACACCATTTCCCGCGGTTCTCCCGCTCTTCGTCATGTCGGATAACAGCATTCCGGCACACCTTTTACTCGTCACCGGATTCCCGGCGTTCTTTCATAACCTCCCGGTGTTTCTTGCGCATATTGTCACGCGCAGAAAACATTTCCTTACGGGTCAGTATGGAATCGCCATTCACGTCCATTTGCTCCATCATGATCTCTGCCCGGCGCGTAAATTCCTCCTTGGAGACTTTTCCGTCGCCGTCCCGGTCAAGATGTGCGATCATCTTATCCGGCAAACCGGCTTTTCCGTGAGGCCCCTTGGGACCATGATCGCGGCCCCGGTGTTTTGCTCTCCTCTCCGGGCCGTCCTCTTCCGCATCCCCGGCACTTTCGGAGGGAGGAGGGGGAGGGGGAGGGGGAGGAGGATCGCCAAACTCCGAAGAAGCTTCTTGCAATGCAGAAACTTTTTCACGCAACAGATTGACGTCCTCCGATGTAAAATATCCGTCAGCATTCTGATCAAGCATCTTGAAGCGTGCCGAAAGATGTGCATTCAGTTCCTCGGCAGTCACTTTCCCGTCTCGATCCGTGTCCATCATTTCAAACGGCGTCGGACGTTCTCCTTCCATACCGTGCGCTCCCCCCGGGCCTCCCTGTTTAGCGGCCATAACTGGGGAAGCCGTCAAAATCGCTCCCATAACCAAAGTCAGAGCCGTCAGCCCCGAGATTCTGTGAATAGAAACCTGTCTCATAGAAAATCCCTTTCTCTTGCATAGACATGAAGCATGTGAATCACACCCCGCAAAACCGAGCGTATCCGATTCACATATGGAACGCAGAAGAAAAGAAAACCCTTCGCAGAAAAGAAAATCGAATCAGGACGACAGGTCCAGCATAATCCGGTATCCGTTCGGACCGGTCGGCGGAAGCGCCATGGCCTTAAGAACATGCGCGTTCTGTTTGAGCTGGATCATCAGGCGAGAACCTCCGCCCTGCCGGACGAAAGACCAGGACTGAAGGATCGGCGATTTTGAGAACCGGCCGCTCTCCGGCCCGTTCCACCCGGCTTTTGGAAGATCGACGATCAGGGCGTTGCGGGCGTTATCGATCTCGTATTGATAGGGCGAAGGCGCATCCAGATCGAGGACAAGCCGGGACTTTCCGGGATGCTCGCCCGAGCGCACCTTGCGCACCGTCTGCGCCGTCGGCATTAAAGGTTCGGACGGCGATGACGCCGCAGATCCGGCCATCGACGCTTGCGGCGAAAGCGGCCGCGGCATTCCGGTCATGACGGAAGCATCGGCCATCGCCGAAGCGTGATCCTGCATCGCAAGCGGGACAGGGTTAATCCCCGCCGCCGTTGCAAACATCTTTCGCTCGTCAAGGAGTTTACGCAGCACCGGTAACAACCGGTTCATATCAGCCCGCAGAGAGACAAGCTCGCTTTCGAGGCGTGCAATCTGATGCGCCTGCGAATCGCCGCTCGGTGTGGACATCGGCCGGGGCTTCGGCAGTTCTTCGGCAAGAGAGGGCAGTTCCTCGACGTGCAGTTCCGGCACTTTTGCACTTTTGACTTCCGGCGCCTCGCTCATCACGCTGATGAAATCCTCGGCCTCCGGCGCGCCGCCATGTCCCGTCTGGCGGAATGTCGGCGGATCGGGGACTTCTGCGCGCGGATCGACCCGGACCGCTTTCGGCATGCGCCCGTCCCGGCTCTTCATTTTCGGCGGCCATTCCTGTGCCCACTGTGCAAAGCTTGACGAGCCCGAACATGCGGACAGCCCGATGCCGACGACAAACATCAGCAGGGCTGTGGACAAAACGGGGAGTATCCGCGATCTGGGCTGTGAATAAGGCATCAATTCCGACTCGCTACAGGGCTTCCTAAAAGCGTAGGAAGCCTCTTTCACGAGGTCAAGGAAACCGGACGCGGCGAAGGAGGGTTATCCACACGCGCGCAAACGAGAGAGGAACGCGGTAAATCCGGCGGGGCGAAGCGCGATACAGGTATGTCCGGCCAACACAACAAAAAAGCCGATTGTCAGCACATATTCCGGAAGGCCGAAAAGGACCGGCCCCAGATATCCGAACGCGCCGTAAAACAGGCCGATACAGAGAATCGCAACCGCCGCCTCTCCGGCGGAATAGCCCGCAGACACAAAATGATGGTGAAAATGCCCGCGATCCGCGCTGAACGGATGCCGCCCGCGTTTCAGCCGCGCGATAAAGAGCCCGAACGCATCGGCCACCGGCAGGGCGAGGATCCACGCAACGGAGATCGGCGGCAACGCAGCCTTGTCTTCCCCCTGGGAAAGCTGAATAGCGAACCAGGCCAGCGTCAGACCGAGCCCCATGCTTCCGGCATCGCCAAGAAAAATACTCGCCCCCCGCCGCCAGGGATTGCGCATGTTATAGACGAGAAATCCGGCCAGAACGGCAAGAAGGAGCGACAAGGCCAATGCCTGCGCCGAATAACCGGCCAGAAGCGCAGCAATAAACAGCCAGACCCCGGCCAGAAAACTCATCCCGCCCGCAAGGCCGTCGATCCCGTCCATCATGTTGATTGCGTTAATCAGGAGCATGACAGCCAGCAGCGAAAACGGAATCCATCCGAGCCCGAGCCCGAAATACGCCTCCGGCGACACGAGGTGTCCGAGCTGATGCACATGCGCTCCGCCCCAGAACACGAGCAGACACGCGGCCAGAAACTGCGCGGCGAATTTGACCCAGGCATTCATGTCCACGAGATCGTCATACGCCCCGACGGCCACAATCAGGAAAAGGGCAACAAGAAACGGCAAAAAGAAAAAAAGATCGCTTCCGGCACATAAGACCACCGCAATCATGAACACCGGGAACATGACCAGCCCGCCGATCGGCGGCACGGCTTTTTCATGCTGTTTGCGTCCGCCGGGCGCATCCATATATCCCAGCCGCCGGGCCAGCTTGCGGGCCAAGGGGACAAGACCGAGCATCAACACAAACACCCCGCCCGGCGCCGCGAAATCAGAAAATGGCATCACTCACACCCTGAAGACAATCACACTGAGACGCCTTATAACATGTCTTTACCCTTGCGCGCCAGACGCTCCGGAAAACGGTCGGATCGCAAGGCTTTGGCGACAGAACCCGGCAGACAGGCCGCCCGCCCGGTCATCAGATCCGCGATATGTTCGGCACAGAGCAACGTACTGACAAGCCCGTGAGAACCATGCGCCGTACTTAGATAAAGATTCGGCCGGTCGCGCGCATCCGCCACCGACCTGCGCCAGCTTTCAATGTCGCAAAGAGCCCCGGCAATCGGAAAACGATCCTGCGCGGCGCACCGGAACCCCGTCCCGCCGGAGAGATCCGGAAGCGGATCAAAGGCCAGATCCGGCACGTTTTCGGCGAGCGTGGCAAAAACATCATGATGATCGTCCTCGCGAAGCCCCGGATCGTCGAGCCATTTTTGAAACGTCGAACCGACAATCTGCATCCCGTTATGCGCCGGAAGAATATAACCGCCGTAAGAAAGATTACACCGCAGCGGCGCACTCCGCTCATGCGCCGGAACGACCGCCGCCTGCCCCCTCACCGCATGAACGGGAAGCCACGCCGCCTGCGGGATCCCGGAAATAGACGCCCCGGCACTCAAAATAACGGCATCATATCTCTCCCCCTCGACCAGCCATCCGGCATTCCCGTCTTCAACCGGAACGATCTCGCGCACAGGCGTCCCGAATGAGATCCGCCCGGCCATCTGTGCCGTTGCCGCGACATAACGATACGCCGCCATATGCCCGGCATCCGGCAAATACAGACAGGACGAGGAGACGGGCACGCCCGCAATCTCCGACGCCTCACCCGCATCAACAATCCGGGCATGCGCCTCCGGCCAGCTCCAATGGGCGCACATCGAGGAAAACCGCTTTGCTTTATCGTCGGTATTGGCAAACATCAGCGTCCCGCAAACCCGGGCTTCGCTTTCGGGAAGCGCACCATAGATCCGGCGCGCCAGCGCAAAGGCGCTCCCGTAAAACTGCGCCCCCGTATCACGCTGCGCAGAAATCCGGGGATTGAAAGAGGCATAAAGATGCTCAAACAAAAACGCGGCTTTCTGATAATCTTCGGGCGTGTACCGCTCAAAAAGATCGGCCCGGATCCCGGCCTGCGCAAGAGCCCGCACGCAGGCAGATCCGGAAACGCCGCCCCCGATCACCGCGACAGATCGCGGCACAGCACATCTTTTCCCCGGCGATCCGGAAAGACGGCCCGTCAACATCTCCCGCTTGCGGCCGTATCCGGGCACTTTCCGAACGGAGAACCCGGCACCCTCCAGGCCGCGGCGAACCTCGCCGGCCGCCGTAAATGTTGCAAAACACGCATCAGGAGCGCTTAACCGCGCCATCGCCTGAAAAAGATCCGGCGTCCACATCTCCGGATTCTTGGCCGGCGCAAACCCGTCCAGAAACCAGGCATCCACACCGTTCGGACATGAAAAATCGGATAAAACCTCCCCCACATCCCCGATCAAAAGAAGAAGCCGGACACGGTCGCTAACCTGCACGGGATGAAATCCCGGAATGCGCATCGGATACTGCGCAACCAGAGCCTCAAGCCGCCCGCCGAAAGCCGAAGACCAGCCACCAAGCGCAGAAAAAATCTGTCCGGGCAAAAGCGGATATTTCTCGACCGATACAAAATCGAGAAAACCCTGCGCCCCGCTCTCTTCAAACGCCGTCCATGCGGATAAAAAATTCAGCCCGGTCCCGAATCCGGTCTCAAAAACCGTAAACCGCTGCCCGGGAGAGACCGCGGCAAAACGGGAAAAAAGATCGTTCCCCTCAAGGAAGACATGCCGCGTCTCGGCAAGCCCGTCCTGCGCAGAAAAATAGATATCGTCGAATTGTTCAGATCGGATCATACAGCAACACAGATGTTAAAAGTTATAGTGATTTCCAATAAGAATAGGACATATTCTTATTGGAAATTGTACCGAGCAAAGCGAGTCGTCCGCAAGGACGAAAGCATGCCCGGCATTTGAGGGCTCGCATTTAAAATGTCCTATTTTAAATGCGAATAACTATAAATGTTAATTTTTAGACTTGAGACGCATGTGCAAAACTTCAGCCTCTTTGATCAACGTCGGCTCAAATTGTTGAATGAATCCCTGTAAATCAGTTCTGCCATGCCTGAGAGAAAGAAGATAAAGAGCATCTTCAAGCACAGAAAAAATCATGACGTGCCCACGAGCCGGAAAGAAAGACAAATGCTCCGAAAACGGGCGTTCCTGAAGAATATGAGGATATGCCGAGATCGTGTTCAGAAGATCTCTGATATCGGAAATATACGCCCTGGCCGCTTTGTCTCCGTATTCCAAGACGGAATAGTCCCTGATATCCCCAAGATCGGACAAGGCACGATAGGTAAGACGAATCTCGAGCATATCAAACGCCTATGAGCTATGCGGCACACATCCCTCCCGTTTAAGCCGCTCGAATTCATCCAGAGCATCCTCAAGATCTCCGTTAAAAACAATGGTTCGCCCCGCAATGGCGTCCTGATATCCCTCAATAACGGCTTCCCGAAGTTTTGCGGCTTCCATACGATCTTTTTTTTCGCGGATAAGAGCACGCAAAAATTCACTCGGCGTTGCATAAGATGTTCCATCTCCACAATTTCGATCAATAAACGCGCGCAACTCGTCCGTTAATGATAGATTCAATGTCGCAGACATAGAGGCCTCCATATAAATTTGGGACATTAGAAATATTATAATAATAATGGCAATATTTTTCAATATCCGCCACGGCAATCGCCTAAAGTTATGAATATCAAAGCCGCAAGAAACGCAACTCATTGAAAAACAATAAAATCGTCATCCTCTGGCTTGTCCAGAGGCTCCATTCGTCCGCCCGCGCAGGTTTTGAAATAGATCCTCCGAACAAGTCGGAGGATGACGAAATTGAATTATATCAAAAGGTTAGTGTAATCGAATTTTTTCAAGCGATTACCCTGATGCAGACGGGCGACCGCATGTGGTATGACGGGTGAGGGACATAGAAAAATAGATGAATCACGAAGGCGCGAAGACGCGAAGGGATTTGCGAAACTTCGCGTCTTCGCGCCTTCGCGATTCAAAAATAGTTTATCCATCCATGTGCAATTGCCCTGATATCCGCCAAAACGAAAATCCGGTTGACGCCGCGCCTTTTGCTCCCCATCTTAACGGAACATGCCCAGGCCTCATTACAAATGCCAGAGAAATCATGACCGAATATACACAAGACAACAATCCGCTTCTTTATGTCTCGAACCTGCCGAATGCCGCCCCGCCATTCGACAAGATCGAAGAATCCCATTATCTGCCGGCTGTCAAGTCCGCGATTGCAATGGCGCGCGAAAACATCGCGAAAATCAGGGACAACCCGGAACCGCCGACATTTGAAAACACGGTTGTCGCGCTTGAGGTCGCCTCTGAAATGCTCGGCTACGTCCAGTCGATTTTCTACAACCAGCTTTCGGCCGCGGGCACAGACGCCCTGAACGACCTCGCCGAAAAAATCGGCCCGCTCACATCAAACTTCTCGAGCGACATTCTGCACGACGCAGCCCTTTTCGCGCGGGTTCAGGATTTGTACGACCGCCGGGAGACGCTCGGCCTGAGCGAAGAAGGCATGATGCTCCTGACCGAAAGCCACGAAGGTTTTATCCGCGGCGGCGCCGCGCTCGGCGAAGAGGGCAAGGCAACACTGCGCGACATCTCGGAAAAAATGTCGGTCCTCGGCCCCAAATTCATGGACAACGCCAAAAAGGCACAGGAAGCGTTTGAGTTGATCCTCACGGATCCGGCCGACATCTCCGGCCTGCCAGACAGCATCACCGATGCCGCAAAGGAAGACGCGAAAGAACACGGACACGAAAACGCCTGGCGGATCACCCTTGATTTCCCGATCATGATTCCGTTCCTGCAATTCGCGGACAACCGCGCCCTGCGCGAAAAAGTTGCGCGCGCTTACGCAGACTGCGCATGGCAGGACGATTTCGACAACACGGAAAACATCAAACAGACCCTGACCCTGCGCGATGCCCGCGCCAAACTCCTCGGCTACGAAAATCATGCCGCATTCGTCCTCGAACGCCGAATGGCGGAAACCGCCGAGAACGTCATGACTTTCGTGAACCGGCTCAAAGACGGATACCGCCCGGCCGCAAAACAGGATCTTGATGACCTGAAAGCCTTTGCAAAAGAACGCGACGGCCTTGACGATTTCAAACCGTGGGACGTCGCGTATTACAGCGAAAAATTGAAAGAAGCGCGTTTCCATTATTCCAGCGAGGATCTCCGTCCCTACTTCCCTCTGGATCAGGTTCTCGACGGCGCGCTCGGACATTTTGCGAAGTTGTTCGGACTGCGCTTTGAGAAATCAAACGCCTACCCGGTATGGCATAAAGACGTGGTCGCGTTCGACATTCACGATGAACGCAGCGACCAATTTATCGGAACGCTGTACGGCGACTTTCATCCCCGCACAGGCAAGAAGAACGGCGCATGGATGACCTCTTATCGCGAACAAGGTCTGTTCGCCGGCGAAATCCGCCGCCCGGTTGTCGCTATTGTCTGCAATTTCGCCAAACCGTCCGCGGACCGCCCGTCTCTTCTGACGCTAAGCGATGTCGAAACCCTGTTCCATGAACTCGGCCATGCGTTCCACGCACTTCTGTCGGATGTCACGTATGCCTCTCTCGCCGGGACGAACGTCCGGTGGGACTTTGTCGAGCTCCCCTCACAGGTTCAGGAAAACTGGGTCTTCGAAAAAGAAACCCTTCTGACCTTCGCCAGACATTATAAAACCGGCGAGCCGATGCCGGACGATCTCTACGACAAAATGCTCAAGGCCAAAAACTTCATGGTCGGCTGGGCGGGCCTGCGGCAAATGACGTTTGCAACGCTCGACATGAGATACCACACGACCCCGCCGGCCGATATCGACGACATCGCCGCATTCGAAGACAACGCGATCAAAGACATTGCCCTCTTCCCGCGCTATGCCGGACCGATGTCCACGACATTCTCACATATTTTCGCGGGCGGATATTCGGCGGGATATTACTCTTACAAATGGGCCGAAGTGCTCGACGCCGATGCCTTCGAAGCGTTTAAAGAGGCGGGGCTCTACGACCGGGAAACGGCCGAGCGTTACAAATCCGAAATTCTGACGCGTGGCGGCACCCGCCACCCGGCAGAACTGTACCGCAATTTCCGCGGCCGCGACGCCGACCCGGATGCGCTCCTTCGTCGCGAAGGCCTCAAAAAAGCGTCATAGAACTTGATCGAATTGCGTCGGATTTTTATAGTGATTTCCAATAAGAATAGGACATATTCTTATTGGAAATTGTACCGAGCGAACGCGAGGCGTCCGTAAGGACGGAAGCATGCCCGGCATTTGAGGGCTCGCATTTAAAATGTCTATTTTAAATGCGAATAACTATAGTCGTCCACAAGGCGCAAAAACGGCGCATACCGGGAGTATGTAACGCTTTTTGCAACAAAGTGGACGGGCAAAAAGACAAGCAAGGTGATGAACTTATTTTTTGACGAGGCCTAACGCCTCATCAATCAAATGCGCCTGTCTTTGAAGGTGACGGCTGAAGATCCCCGTCGCAGGCGCGGCCGCCGCCGGCCGTCCGGCATAATGCGGCCACCGGCCCTGATACCCGATCTCGCGCAGAACGGTCTCGATCCGGCGATCGACAAACGTCCACGCCCCCTGATTTTCCGGCTCTTCCTGACACCAGACGATCTCTGCCTGCGGATGTTTTGACAGCTCCTCGGCCAGCGTATCCCCGGGAAACGGATAAAGCTGCTCAAGCCGGAGAATCCGCACGTCGTTGAGCTTGCGCTTGCGCCGCTCCTCAAGAAGATCGTAATAGACCTTCCCGGTACACAGAACGACACGCCGAATATCCTGCGCCGCGCCAAGATCCGCATCGTCATGGTCGAGCAACACGCGGTGAAACGTCGTCCCCGCCGTCATCTCGTCAAGACGCGAAACCGCCAGCTTGTGCCGAAGCAGGGATTTCGGCGTCATGAGGATCAGGGGCTTGCGGAAATCGCGATGGATCTGCCGCCGCAAAACGTGGAAATAATTGGCCGGAGTCGTACAGTTACAAACCTGCCAGTTATCTTCGGCGGAGAGTTGTAAAAACCGCTCCGGCCGTGCGGAGGAGTGCTCCGGCCCCTGCCCTTCATATCCATGCGGCAAGAGCAGAACAAGCCCGGAATGGCGAAGCCACTTGGCTTCCCCCGAGGCGATAAACTGGTCGATCAGAACCTGCGCGCTGTTCACAAAATCCCCGAACTGCGCCTCCCAGAGAACGAGCGTATTCGGATCGGCAAGCGAATACCCGTATTCAAACCCGAGCACGGCGGCCTCTGAAAGCGGACTGTCGTGAACTTCGCATTTCGTCTCCCGCCCGCTCTCCATATTCTCAATATGCTGAAGCGGAATATATTTCTGGCCGTTGTCCTGATCGTAGAAAATGGCGTGCCGCTGCGAAAACGTCCCGCGCCCGCAATCCTGCCCGGACAGGCGGACCGGAAACCCTTCGCGCAAAAGACTGCCGAACGCGAGGGCCTCGGCGGTCGCCCAGTCGAAATTCTCGCCCGTTTTAAACATCTCGCGCCGGGCCTCAATCACCCGCTTGAGTTTCGAATTGATCGCAAAATCTTCCGGCCAGCTCGTCAGGATCCGGCCGACCGCGCAGGCACTATCCTCGTTAAGGGCCGTCTTGCCGCGTCGCTTCCCGCCATGCGCCTCCCGAAAACCTTCCCATACACCACCAAGCGTATCGGCGCCCTCCGGGGTATAATCCGTCGTCTCGGCATAGGCCTGCTCAAGATACGCATGAAACTCGTCATACATCTCTTTGGCTTCAGCCTTGCTGATCGTTCCTTCCGCAATCAGCCGCTGCGCATACTGATCCCGCGTTGTCTCCTGATCCGCAATTTTCTTGTACATCAACGGCTGCGTGAACGCAGGCTCATCCCCTTCATTGTGGCCGTACCGCCGGTAGCAGAAAATATCGATCACAACATCTTTCTTGAATGTCTGACGGAACTCGGTCGCGATCCGCGTCACGTGAACGACAGCCTCCGGATCGTCCCCGTTCACATGAAAAATCGGTGCGGACAGCATTTTCGCGATATCGGTCGGATACGGCCCGGAGCGTCCGTGTTTCGGCGTCGTCGTGAAGCCGATCTGATTATTCACAACGATATGGATCGTCCCGCCGACGCGGTACCCGGGAAGCTCGGAGATCATCAGCGTCTCGGCCGCGAGCCCCTGCCCCGCGAACGCCGCATCCCCGTGAAGCAACAGCGGCATAACATGCTCCGCCTTGTAATCCCGGCGCAAAACCTGCTTGGCCCGCACTTTGCCGATCACAACCGGATTGACGGCCTCAAGGTGAGACGGGTTCGCCGTCAGGGACAGATGGATCGTGTTCCCGTCGAACTCCCGGTCGCTGGACGTGCCAAGATGATATTTCACATCCCCTGAGCCGAGAAAATCTCCGTCTTCCGCCTGACCGGCGGTCCGGCCCTGAAACTCCGAAAAGATCGCCGTAAAGGATTTCCCCATGACATTGGCCAGAACGTTCAACCGCCCCCGGTGAGACATGCCGATGACCATTTCCTCAAGCCCGAGCTGCCCGCCGCGTTTGATAATCTGTTCAATCGCCGGGATCAGGGATTCCCCGCCATCAATCCCGAAGCGTTTCGTCCCCGGATATTTCTTATGCAGAAACCGCTCAAACGCTTCGGCGGCGGTCAGACGCTGAAGGATCGCGCGCTTTCCGTTCACGGTGAAATCCGTGTGATTGCGCGGAGATTCAATCCGCCGCTGGATCCAGGATTTTTCTTCCGGATCGGACAGATGCATAAACTCGACCCCGATCCGGTCGCAATAAATTTCTTTCAGCGCAGAGACAATATCGCGCAGCGTCGCGGTCTCCATCCCGAGAACGCCGTCGATAAAAAGCGGCCGGTCGTAATCCGACGCGGAAAATCCATAATGGTTGGGGTCGAGTTCCGGATGATAGGTCTTGTCCTGAAGATCGAGCGGATCGAGATCGGCAAGCAAATGCCCGCGCGCCCGGTACGCCCGGATCAACATCAAAGCCCGAATCGAATCCTTCGCCGCCTTGCGAATGATCTCTTCCGAAGGAGCTTGAGCGACACCTTTACCGGAACCCTGACTTTCGAGCATCACGCTCGTCTCGCCGGATATACCGGCGCCAAGCGCATGATGGGAAAACGCATGCGCGGATTTCCGGTTTTCCCGGGGGGTCCAGCTCGCCCCGCGCAATTCCTGCAAGATCGCGGCTTCGTCCTCACCGAGATCGTCAAAGAAGCGCCGCCAGCTCTCATCGACGTTATGCGGATTGATCAGATACTCGCTGTACAGATGCGCGATATACTCCGCATTCGCTGCGGACAAAATACAGCATGACGGATCGGAGGACGCGGATGAAGCTGGAGACGTGTGAGGCTGCTGGGTCATATCAAACATTCCGGGAGAAGAGAGAAAGAAGCGACCCTGTTAATATACGCGATCACAGGCATAAAGAAAATGCCTGCCCCGGCATGCATCCCGTTTTGTATTCAGGTCTGTTTCAACACAACAAACAGCCCTTGTTCAAACCCGTTTTCCGCCTTAGGGTTCATACTCACAGGTATCGTACAATTCTGTTGAAAGAAAACGAAAAGGCCCGAGACATGACCCCGGACACCGCAGATAAAATCTTTGAAATCCTGAGCGCGGAGAATCCATCACCGCAAACGGAGTTGAATTACACGAGCCCGTATACGCTCCTCGTTGCCGTTGTCCTCTCTGCGCAATCGACCGATGCCGGCGTCAACAAAGCCACAAAGGCCCTTTTTCAAAAGGTCAGAACGCCCGAAGACATGCTCGCGCTCGGTGAAGACGGCTTGACCGAACACATCAAGACAATCGGCCTTTATAAAGGCAAAGCCAAAAATGTGATCGCGCTTTCAAAAATGCTGATCGAGGATTTTGGCGGACGCATCCCCGATACGCGCGATGACTTGCAGAAACTCCCCGGCGTCGGCCGAAAAACGGCGAATGTCATTTTGAATATCGTCTACGGCCAACCGACGATCGCCGTCGACACGCATATCTTTCGCGTGGCAAACCGGACGGGACTGGCCTCCGGCAAAACACCGGACGCCGTCGAAGCCGGCCTCGAAAATATCATCCCGGAAAGATGGCGCGAACACGCGCACCATTGGCTGATCCTGCACGGACGCTATATCTGCAAGGCCCGCAAACCGCACTGCGCCGTCTGCCCGATTTCCGCTCTGTGCGCATGGCCGGAGAAGGCAGAAATCCAGGTTGGCAGAGCGCGCGAAGTTTCGCGAAATACGTGAAGAAGAATAAAGCGCTTCATATTCGCTTCGTGATCTTCGCGGTGAAAAACTCCGGATCTCCTGTTCTCCGCGTTTTTTGTTTGGAGGAATATCCTTTTATTCAGGCAATTATAAAACACAGCCTCTAAGGCTTTATGGAGAAGGATATAAATTGTATAACACGTTGTAACCAAAACCCTGACAGAAGAGAGACGTTAGAAAATGCCTGAACGCCTGACGATATTCGATACGACATTGCGGGACGGGGCCCAGACGGCGGGCGTGGATTTTACGGTGGCGGACAAGATCCGGATTGCGCAGGCACTGGATGCGTTCGGGATTGATTATATTGAAGGCGGCTGGCCGGGGGCGAACCCGACGGACGATCAGTTTTTTGCCGGGGTTCCGGCGTTCCGCCATGCGAAGCTGACGGCGTTCGGCATGACGAAAAAAGCCGGGCGGAGTGCGGAGAACGATCCGTCTCTGGGCGTTGTTCTGAAGAGCGGGGCGCAGGCTTTGTGCCTTGTCGGCAAGACATGGGATTTTCATGTCGATGTCGCCCTCGGGATTTCGCGGGAGGAGAATCTGGAGAATATCGCCGAATCTGTCGTGGCCTGCGGGAAGACGGGCGAGGCCCAGTTTGATGCCGAGCATTTCTTTGACGGGTACAAAGCCAATCCGGATTATGCGCTTCAATGTTTAAAGGCGGCGGATGAGGCCGGGGCGCGCTGGATCACGCTGTGTGATACGAATGGCGGGACTCTTCCGCATGAGATTTTCGAGATTGTTACCGCAATTGCGGATGTTATTCCGGGGGAAAAACTCGGGATCCATACGCATGACGATGCGGGGCTCGCGATTGCCAATACGCTGGCTGCCGTGCAGGCGGGGGCGCGTATGGTGCAGGGGACGCTGAACGGTCTGGGCGAGCGGTGCGGCAATGCGAACCTGATTTCGCTGCTGCCGACCCTTGCGTTTAAAATGGGCTATGACGTCGGGATTCCGGAAGACAAGTTCCGGGAGTTGCGCGGGTTGAGCCGGATGCTTGACGATTTGTTGAATCGCGCGCCCGATGCGCATGCGCCTTATGTCGGGGATAGGGCTTTTGCGCATAAAGGCGGGCTTCATGTCAGTGCGATTGCCAAAAATCCGTCTTCCTATGAGCATATCGACCCGGAGACGATCGGCAACCGGCGTGTGATCCTCGTCTCCGATCAGGCCGGGCGGTCGAACATGATCAAGCGGCTTGACGAAATCGGGATTGCGGTCGCGCCGAAAGATCCGCTGATCCAGAAACTCGTCGATCTTGTCAAGGAACGTGAGGCGGCGGGCTTTGCCTATGACGGGGCGGAGGCCTCATTTGAGGTTCTGGCGCGCCGGGTTCTCGGGCAGGTTCCCGCGTATTTCAAGCCGAGCCGGTTTTCGGTTACGGATGAGCGACGCTATAACGCGCGCGGGGAGCTGGTGACCGAAGCCGAGGCGCGGGTCAAGGTCGAGATCGGCGGGAAATGCATCCACACGGTTGCCGAAGGGAACGGTCCCGTGAACGCGATCGACCTCGCGCTGCGTAAGGCTCTGGAGCCTGTTTATCCTGCGCTGGGCGATATGCGTTTGATGGATTACCGGGTGCGGATTCTGAAATCGCAGGATGCTTCGGGAGCCATGCCGCGCGTTCTGATCGAATCCAGTACGCGCAAGGAAGGCGGGCCGCGCTGGGTGACGATCGGCGTGTCGACCAACATTATCGATGCGTCGTTCGATGCCCTGTTCGACAGCTATATCTATCATCTCCTCAAAACCGGAACGGAGGCACAGGCACGCTCATGACCCAAACGTTTGAACTTACGAACAGGCACGGCCTGAAGATGTATGCGTATTACGATCCGGCCGAAGCTCCGAAGCGGGGGGTTGCCATCGTTCAGCATGGCTATGCGGGACACGCGCTCGAAGGCCATATCAAGGGATTTTCCGAGGTCTTCCGGGCGCATGGTTTCGATACGCTTCGGCTGGATTGTACATGTTCGTTTAATCCGAGTGACGGTGAACTGGAAGACAATACAATTTATTCGCATGCCGAAGATTTGCAGGACGCGGTTGTCTGGGCAAAGGGGCAGGACTGGCTTACGGTGCCGTTTGCGCTGATCGGCCATTCTCTCGGGGCGTTTTCCGTGGCCGATTATGCCGAAGATCATCCGCGGGAGGTCTCTTTGCTTTGTCCGCTGGCCGCCGTAATTTCGGGCCCGATGCTTTATGAAGCGTTTGAAAAAAACCTTCCGGCGGGCGAGTTTGAAGACTGGAAGGAAAAAGGCCACATGACCATCATTTCGGATGACGGACAGAGTTCCGGGACGCGGCCGTTCTCGTGGTTGACAGGTGCGAAAGAGGCAACGCTTCTGGACCGTGCGGATAATCTGACGATGCCGGTCTTGCAGATTGTCGGTGAGAAGGATATTCCGACGCCGCCGGAGCATCAGAAAATTCTGCACGACCGCTTGCCGGGGGATAAGGAGTTACACGTCATTCCGGACTCGGATCATTGCTACGGGAAGGGCGGGCCGTTTCTCGACGTGGCTTGCGCCGTTCTCGATGAGTGGCTTGCACGGCATTAATGTATGGGAAGAGACGCATCTCCGGACAAGCAAAGGCTGTCATTCCCGCGAAGGCGGGAATCTTTTGGGAATAGCGGATCGGAAGATCCCCGCCTTCGCGGGGATGACGGGAAAAGTTTTGTGTAGTGGGCTCTGGAAGGAACAGGAAAGACCGGAAATGGCAGGGACGAATAATGCAGAATTGAACAGGGACGGTACTCTTCCTCCCGGGCCTGTCGTGGTGCTTGTGGATCCGCAAATGGGCGAGAATATCGGCGCGGCGGCGCGGGCGATGCTGAATTGCGGGTTACAGGATTTGCGCCTTGTGCGCCCGCGTGACGGCTGGCCGAATGCGCGGGCCCAGGCGATGTCCTCGGGCGCGCTGGACCGGATGCCGGAGGTGCGGGTTTATGAGACGACGGCCGATGCGGTCGCCGATTGTCATTTCGTCGCTGCGACGACGGCGCGGCCGCGCGAACAGGTCAAGGAGGTTCATACGCCGCGGACGATCGTTCCCGTTCTTTCAGAGCGGATTGCGGCCGGGAATCGGGTAGCGATTCTGTTTGGGGCCGAGCGGACCGGTCTTGAGAATGATGATATCGCGTTGTCGCGGGCTGTGATTACGGTGCCGCTCAATCCCGGGTTTTCGTCCTTGAATCTCGCGCAGGCCGTTTTGACGGTCTCCTACGAATGGCGGATGCAGTGCGTTGGTGTGTGTCCGGCGGAGCTGCATCGCGGGGATAGTCTGCCTGTGCCGCATCACCTTTTGGAAGAATTTCTGTGTCGTCTTGAAGGGGAGCTGGATACGCATCATTTCTTCCGGACGCCGGAGATGCGCCCGGCGATGGTCCGGAATATCCGGAACATGTTTACGCGCGCGGATCTGACCGATCAGGAAGTGCGGACGCTGCACGGAATTGTGACGGCTCTGACCGGCGGTAAAAAAAGTAAGTCAGGATACTGAAAAAAAGACAGGGGCGCAGAGATTTGATCCCGCGCCCCGTTCTTGAATTTCGGGTTCTGTGTCGACCGGATTGCCTTACCGGCTGTAGAATTCGACCACGAGGTTCGGTTCCATGTGGACCGCGTAGGGCACGTCCTCCAGTTTCGGAATACGCAGAAACGTGGCTTTCATACCTTTATCGTCGGTCGTGATATATTCCGGAACGTCGCGCTCCTGAGAGGCCGTGGCTTCGAGCACGAGCGGCAATTCACGGGATTTTTGTTTGATTTCGATGACGTCCCCTTCTTTGACAAGGTAAGAGGGGATGTTGACGCGCTTGCCGTTCACGAGGATGTGCCCGTGATTGACAAATTGACGTGCGGCGAAGACCGTCGGGACGAATTTCGCACGGTAGATGACGGCATCCAGACGGCGCTCCAGCAGACCGACCAGATTTTGCCCCGTGTCGCCGCGCAGGCGGACAGCTTCCGCGTAGTAGCGGCGGAATTGTTTTTCCCCGATGTTTCCGTAGTAGCCTTTCAGCTTTTGCTTGGCCATCAGCTGAATACCGAAATCCGTCGGCTTGCCGCGGCGTGCGCCGTGCATACCCGGACCTGTCTGGCGTGTGTTGTACGGAGATTTCGGGCGGCCCCAGATATTGGCACCGATGCGGCGGTCGATTTTATATTTCGCCTGATGACGCTTTCCACTCATGTGTCTTTTTCCTTCTATCTTATGTTTTGTTGTCCCACCGGACCGAAACAGGTTTGACCGCGTGCTTTTATAGTTATTCGCATTTAAAATAGGATATTTTAAATGCGAGCCCTCAAGTGCCGGGCATGCTTCCGTCCTTACGGACGCCTCGCTTTGCTCGGTACAATTTCCAATAAGAATATGTCGTATTCTTATCGGAAATCACTATAAATTTTGTCTGCACACCCGGTCAACGGGGCCGGAACACCCGGCCCTCTTTCGTGGGAATAGGCGCTTTTATACGGATTTTTTGGCGGAAGTCAAACATTTCTCCTGCAAAGCACGGCAATCGCCTGAAGTTATGAATCCCGGAGGCAAGAAATACATAAATCATTCAAAACCATATAAAATCGTCATCCTCCGGCCAAGTTTACGTGAGTCCGGAGGATCCATTCATCCGCTCGCGATAACTTTGGAATAGATCCTCTGCCTTCGCAGAGGATGACGAAATTTAATTATATCAATATTTTATGGTTTACGTGTTTTTTAAAGCGATTGCCCTGCCCGTAAAGGGAGAAATTAAAAGCAGGCGGCATTTGCTTTTGCGTGTAGGCGTACTAAATCAGTCCTGATTATCACCTGCGTCACCTAATTATTAAGAGGAGGGAAAACCATGCAGACGATGAAAATCAGAAAGACGGCTTTTTTACTTGGTGCAGGAATGGTTCTCGGCCTTTTGACGGCGGGCGCGCTTCCGGCTCAGGCCGGGATGTGCAAGAAAAGCGTCGAAAAAGAGCGTTTCGAAGAAAATCAGTTCCGCGAGCCCTGCCAGAGTTACCGGGAGGTCCCGGAAGGGTTTGTGAAAAAAGGCTGCGAGATTGTTCGTGCTGACAAGGACATGAAAGCTTCGAAGCCGGCACAGGTTGTTTCCGATTATACGCTGTTCTTCGAATTTGACAGTGCGGCGATTAATCCGGACGGCAGGAAAATCCTCGAGCAAGTTGCCCATGAAATTAAAAAATACAAGCCGCGCGAAGTGACTGTGGCCGGATACGCAGACAAGGCCGGGCCGCAGGATTACAATGCGGCGCTTTCGCGGAAGCGCTCGGAAGCGGTCTCGCAAGCTTTGACAACGCTTGGGATCGATAACCGGGTCATCGAGAAACAGGCTTACGGCGAAACCCGTCCGGCCGTCAAAACGCCGGACGGCGTCCGCGAACTGCGCAACCGCCGCGTCGTGATCGAGTTCAGGAAATAAATATAGGGACCTCTGCAAAATTCCCCCATTAACACAAAAATCGTCATTCCCGCGAAGGCGGGAATCTTTTGGAAACAAAGAATTGAAAGATCCCCGCCTTCGCGGGGATGACGAAAAAAAGGAATTTGCAGAGGTTCCTAATAAAACGTTTGGGGAAGGTTGGGACTGCTTAAACTGACAGTGCGCAGTATGGTGGCCCCGGCCGGACTCGAACCGGCACGCCCGAAGACCCGCGATTTTAAGTCGCGTGCGTCTACCAATTCCGCCACGGGGCCGCCTGCGCTCAGTTCTGCGCGTTACGGAAGATAGCCGTTCTTTCCCTGTGAGACAAGGCATTTAACGCCAGAACCTTTTCGCCGATCACGATCGCCTGGTCGAGGATCAGGATCGGTTTTTCAAACCCGCGAATGACTTTCGGCGGGCCGGAAAAACGCAGGCGCAGCCCGTCATTGATCACGGCGGTGCACTCCCGGATTTCGGCCGCCTCCCCGAACGGCAAAGACATCCAGGACGCGCCTTCAAAAGAGGTCTCGCGGAACAGGGCATGATGGATATCGGCATCGCCCAGCCGGGCAAACGCCAGATCCGCCCCCGAGAGATCGCTCTCGCACAGGCAGGCCGCGCTCAGACAAGCCCCGGAAAGATCCGCGTCCCGCAGGTCGCATTCCGAAAGATTGGAATCCAGCAGATTGGCGCCGGAGAGATCCGCTCCACGCAGACGCACCCCGTCATATTGCCCGCCGGCCAGATTGCGCCCCCGCAGGTTCGCGCCGCTCAGGTCGATATTCTCCTTGATCGCGGCCTCAAGGGTCGTTTTCCAGTTGCCTGTCTGTCGGCCGTGAAACAGCGCCGCGCCGCTTTCTTTATGTGTGATGGTGATCATGATCCTGTGTCTCCCCCGAGATTTTGGACGTTTTAAAATGATAATAAAATTGCAAAAATGCATTTGCATTTTGCAATTCACTACTTTTAGTTGTATATTTTATGACGGATGTCAAGAATTATGTGTGAAAAAACAATAGATTTGTGTATTTTACACATAAACGGAAATACGAAAGACCGTGGCATTTCCGTCCGGATTCCGTTATGAGTGGAGCATGGACGAAGACGCAGCTCACGATGACGAACGGGAAGAAAGCGCGGCCTGTGCCGGACGGCTCGCCGAAGGGGTGGCGTGCATCAAATCCGCCGTCCGGACATTGCCGGGAACGCCCGGCGTATACCGGATGCTGGCCGACGACGAGACGGTTTTGTATGTCGGGAAAGCCCGGAGCCTGAAACGCCGGGTTGTGTCGTATACGCAGATTTCCCGTCTTCCCGTTCGTTTGAAGCGCATGGTGGCGGCCACGCGCCGGATGGAATTCGTCTATACGCATACCGAGGCCGAGGCGTTGCTGCTTGAGGCAAATTTGATCAAAACGTTAAAGCCCCGGTATAACATCCTGCTTCGCGACGATAAATCTTATCCCTATATCCGTTTGAACAGCGGGCATGATTATCCGGGGCTTTTTAAATATCGTGGAGCGCGCAAAAAAGACGGTGCGTATTTCGGGCCGTTTGCGACGGCCGGAGATGTCAACCGGACCCTGATTACGCTTCAGAAGGCTTTTATGTTGCGTAATTGCACGGATTCCATGTTCGCACAGCGCAAACGTCCCTGTCTTCAGTATCATATCAAACGGTGTACGGCCCCGTGTGTCGGGTATTGTTCCCGAGCGGAGTATGCGGCGCAAGTCGGGCAGGCACGGGATTTTTTGTCCGGCAAGAGCCATGATGTCCAGCAAGAATTATCCGGGGCCATGACGGCTGCGAGCGCGGAAGAGAATTTCGAGGCGGCGGCCCGTTACCGCGACCGGATCAAGGCGCTGGCCGCCATTCAGGCGCGTCAGACAATTCATCTTCCCGGCCTGCGGGATGCGGATATTGTCGCGCTGCATCAGGAAGAAGGGCGTTGCTGCGTTCAGGTCTTTTTCTTTCGTGCCGGACAGAATTTCGGGAACCGGGGCTATTTCCCCCGCCATGCGCCGGAGGCCGGAGCGCAAGAGGTCCTGTCCGCTTTTCTGGCGCAGTTCTACAGCGATAAACCCGCGCCGCGGGAAGTCCTTCTTTCCCTCAATCCGGGAGAAGACCGCGCGCTTTTAGAGGAGGCTCTGGGGACGCGCCTGTCCTGTCCCATGCGCGGGGATCGCAGAAAAGCCGTCGAATTTGCGCAGGCCAACGCGCAGGAAGCGCTTCACAGAGACATCGCCCGCCGCGCGTCGGATCGTCAGATGCTTGCAGAAGTCGCGGCACTTTTCGGCTTGCCGGAACCGCCGAAGCGGATCGAAGTCTACGACAACTCTCATATCGGCGGGACGCGGCAGATCGGCGCGATGATTGTCGCGGGGCCGGACGGCTTTATGAAATCCGAGTATCGCAAATTCAACATCCGCGAGGCGGCGGCCGGGGATGACTACGCCATGATGCGGGAGGTGATGACCCGCCGGTTTTCAAAAGCCGGAGAAGAGGCGGGAAGTGAAAAATGGCCGGACCTTCTCCTGATCGACGGCGGTCTCGGACAGGTGCATGCCGTAGAGGAAGCCCTGACCGCGCTCGGACTGAAGGGAAAGCTCCCGCTCGCCGGGGTCGCCAAGGGGCCGGACCGCAATGCCGGGCGGGAAACTTTTTTCGTGCCGGGAAAAAAGCCGTTTCAACTGCCGGAGCATACGCCTGTACTGCATTATCTTCAGCGGTTGCGCGATGAATCTCACCGCTTTGTGATCGGCGCGCAGCGCACCCGGCGGCAAGGCACCCTGCAGGCCTCGGCCCTCGACCAGATTCCCGGTGTCGGCGCCTCCCGCAAGCGGGCGCTGCTGCACCGTTTCGGCTCCGCCCAGGCCGTTGCCCGGGCCGGGATCGAAAACCTCGAAAATGTGAACGGAATTTCCGCCTCTCTGGCCCGCCAGATCTATGAATTTTTCCATGAAAAATAAAATCCTCATTTCATGATAACAGACTGTTTTAGAATACAAAATTTTTAAAATGTATATTTTTCACATTTTAAAATGCATAAAACACACCCAATAAATATTCATGTTTTTTTGTACGATTTCAAAAGCCTGTGAATTAAATTGAATGTCATCCCAAAGAGCGCTTGCGGTGATTTTTGGGGCATGCTAACGTCCCTCACATACCCGGAACCGTTGATTTTGAATGTTCAAAGACAGGCGCTATTTTTGCGCCTTTTAAGGGAGATTTTATCCATGTTCCACAGACCCAAGGCGGAGCCCCGAACTCGGGAAGCCACGCAGGACACAGACCCGCGTGTGCAGTCCGATCGAGACATGCAATCCGAAAAATCCCGTGATACGAATGAACCTCTCTCCGGAAAAGGGACCGGGGTTGTCGCGGCCCTCTACGGACAGGACAACCGCCTCGCTGCCGTTCCGGAAGAGACGCAGAAAGAAGACGACGTCAAAGAAAGACAGGAAGAGAGCAAGGAGTCTTCCGAACCTCAAAGACAAACAGACGACACTCCGGAAACGGAACAAACGGAACAGCACCAACAACCAGAACAGGCAACGCAAGAAGAGGAAGTGAAAATCATGGCCGAAGAAAACCAGAACGACAAATCCGACACCACCGCACAACAACAAACGCAACCGGCCGCAGCGCAGGGATCCGCACCGGCCGGCAGCAGCTTCGCCCGCCCCGGACAACCGGCCCCGACACGTGTCCCGGGCTCGTTCGGTTATCCCGGTGCCGCTTATGCCGGAACCTCCGCCGCCGGTAGCGAAAGTCCCTCCACGAACCACTCGAACCGCAAGCTGATCGTCGGTGAAGGCATCAGCATGTCGGGGGAAATCGAAGCCTGTGACCATCTCATCGTCGAAGGGAAAGTCGAAGCCGCCCTGAAAGGCGCGAATATGCTCGACATCGCCGAAACCGGGGTCTTCTACGGAACGGTTGAAATCGATGAGGCGACGGTTGCCGGACGTTTTGAAGGCGACCTGACAGTCAACGGCCGTCTGACGGTCCGCTCCGGCGGCTCGATCACAGGCGCGATTGCCTACGGAGAGCTTGAAGTCGAAGCCGGCGCGACGATCGACGGGAAACTCAGCCCGCTGAAAAACCGCGGCGGACTCGATCTGACCTCCGGCACGAAAAACAAATCCGAAACGTCCAAAAAAGACAGCAGCAAATCAACCGAAGACATCTTCGAAAAACAAACAGCCGCCGCGCAGTAATGCCGTTTCGCATTCAGTAAATGAGAAACGGTATAAGGGTCGCGACGGAGACCCCGCGCAAAAGCGCGAAGGCTGCGTGCCGTTTGAACGCCCTATTCTCATTTATCGAATAAGAATGGGTATATAGTGATTTCCGGTAAGAATAGGACATATTTTTATCGGAAATTGTACCGAGCAAAGCCCAAGAGACACATGGGCGTCCGTAAGGACGGAAGCATGCCCAAGGGTGCATGGGCAAGTGAGGGCTCGCATTTAAAATGTCCTGTTTTAAATGCGAATAACTAACCTCAGCTATGGATAAGAGGACTTTAAAATCTTATAAACCAACGTCATCCCGGCGAAAGCCGGGATCCAGAGAAAACGTTTTTCTTATTTTACGCGGCGTCCCGCAGAAACGGAGTTCTCCTCCGAAACTCCGGACCTTCGCGTTTAAACAACTCTGTGACTGGATCCCGGCTTTCGCCGGGATGACGGTTGGTTTTGTTGGTTTTATAACTTATTCTTATCCATAGTTCAGGTGCTGTAGAAAGAGAGACAACAAAAAGAATAAACCCCGGCAATCGCCGGGGTTTTTCTTTGCCGGAAAGATCTGTATCATGCCTTTCGGAGAGGGGAGAACTACCGGCGACATCATGAAAACATTCTCATGGAAACAGTTTGTGTTACGAGCAGGGTTTGCGCTTGCTTTGCTCGCGCTTCTTTTTGCGATCACGGATTTTGAAGAGCTTGTCAGACTTTTCCGGGAGGCCGATCTCTGGCCTCTCGTTCTGGCGGTTCTGGCCGTGTGTGCGTCGACCCTGATCTGTGCGCTCAGATGGTGGGCGGTCGGCCATGCGATCGGTCTGCGCCTGCCCTATAAAGAGGCCGCCGCGGACTATTTCGGCTGTACGTTGTTCAATCATGTTCTGCCGGGCGGCGTGCTTGGCGATGTGGCGCGGGCCTGGCGGCACAGGCATCAGGGCGGCGCGGCGCTCGCCGCGCATTCGGTCATCGCGGAGCGTGTGATGGGCCAGACGATGTTCGTCCTGTTTATTCTGGCCGGGCTTGTCCTCAGTCTTCTGGATCCGCAATTACGCAAGTCTGCCCTGCTCTCGGTCTACGGCCTTGTCGTCGGCGTTTACGTGACGATCGCATTGTGCGCGATCTTCGGGAAACATCTTTCCGGGCGGCTCGGGCTGATGGTCCGGGATTTCCATACGGCCATGGAGACGCTCGGCCGGTGGGGGGCGGTGAAGATGATCGCGCTCTCGTTCTTTATGGTCGCGGCGTTCATTCTCGCCTTCCATCTTTGCGCGGTGTCTTTGGGGTTGAGCGTCCCGCTCGCGCTTCTGATTGGCGCGGTCCCGTTGATCAAGGCAACGATGATGCTGCCGCTTTCGGTCGGCGGATGGGGCATACGGGAAAGCGCGGCGGGCGGAATCTGGGCCATCGTCGGCATGTCGTCCACGCACGGGATCGCCCTGTCCGTAGCTTACGGCCTCGTCTTTCTTCTGGCCAGCCTGCCCGGCCTTTTGTTCTGGTCCGATCCCGGAAAAATCCTGAGCGGTCTGCCCCAACAAGATCAGGAAACTGCATAAAACAAAGGAAACATGTACGATCCCCTCTTGCATAAGCGCGGGAAGGGAATTATTAATGTCGGATTGTGATATATACGTTTGGATATTCAGGCAAAACGACAAACAGGAGATTGAGCCATAGCAAAGCCACCGCCATTTAAACGGCCCGTCCGCGACGAAGACGGACCGCGTATCAACGATCAGATAACCGCCCCGCAGGTCCGCCTTGTCGATCAGGACGGGGAAATGGTCGGGGTTGTGAGTATCAACGAGGCCTTGCAGAAGGCGGATGACGCCGGTCTCGATCTGGTGGAGCTCTCTCCGAACGCAGACCCGCCGGTCTGCAAGATTCTGGATTACGGGAAATACAAGTTCGAGCAGCAAAAGCGCGCGAACGAGGCCCGCAAGAAACAGAAAACCGTCGACGTCAAGGAACTCAAGATCCGCCCGGGGATTGAGGCGCATGATTATGAAGTCAAGATGCGCAACGCCCGCCGGTTTCTGGAGGGCGGGAACAAGGTCAAGGTGACGATGCGCTTCCGTGGCCGTGAAATGGCGCACCAGGACATCGGTCTGGATTTGCTGAACCGGATGGCGGACGAATTGGCCGATGTCGGCAAGCTGGATATGAAACCCAAACTCGAAGGCCGGCAGATGATCATGGTTCTTTCGGCTGACGGGCAGGGATAGTGATATGCCCTCCGGGGAAATGCGCTGTCCCGACTCCCCAAACATCTTTTAAAGCCGTATTGATCTCAAGCGGGCTGGCGTGTCCCCGCGCAAACGCGGCCTCGGCGCGCACAAACAGCCCGGCCAGACGTGAGGCCCGCGTGTATTTCGGGCGTGGCTTCTGCCTGTTGAAATGGTCGATACAGAATTGCGTCGCCGCTCTGGAGAAATTGGCATCCGTGCTATGAGCAGGGGCAGGGTAAAGAGCCTCTTCCCGTTCTTTTTCTGCGAGGAAAGCCGCATGCCGCGCGGCAAGAAGGTCTTCCCAGTTTTGATCTTCAACAACGCGCAAGGCGCCGCTGCCCTTGTCGAGCGCAACGACAAGCTCTTTATTCGTATCTTCACCCCTGTGTTTTTCGAGCAGATCGACAATCGGTTGTTCCCGCCGGTGGCCGGAGCACGGCGGGCCGGTTTCCTCGATTTTGGCGATGCCGTAGGGAACCCGGTATGTCACGCGGTATCCGTCCGGCTGATCGGCAACCAGAAAACAGTGACCGTCTTCCCGCTGCTCCGTGCGGTAGACCGTTCCAAGCGGGCAACCGAGCGTATCGACGATCTTGCCGATTGCCCATTCTTCCATCGTGTCGTCCGTCAGGGGGCGACTCTCCGTAAAGTTATGTCTGAGGATATCCATTGGCAAGGCCTCGAGCGCCGGGGCCGCTTCCGGGTGCAGATGCCGCAGGGGAATACGCCCTTCGATCCTCATTTCGGGTTTTCCGGTGAGTTGGTTGATGAAAATATTTTCGGCCTCGTTTAAAGGCTTAAAATTCTTTTTAATGAGCTGTGACAAAGCCTTGAACATGCCGCCGCCCATTTTCGTCACGCCGCCCTTGATGAAATGTGCACCCTGTGCGGCGGCGGGTTTATAGAGGAGCAAACCGCTTGTCACGACATAAAAAGCGATGGAAACGGTCGCGCTGGTCATGATGGCGGTAATCGCCTGTCCCCAGCCGAGATCATGAAGCCGCGTTCCCGCGCCTTGCGCCATACGAAGCATCTTCGTTTGTGCTTGAAACAGGATATGCGCGCGCCAATCCTTAAGTGTCGGGAAGTGGTCAGGCGTATCTTTATTATAGCGGTTATTCTCAAAAAATTCTTTCTGATGAAAGCGGTAATACAGCCACAGGCGGAAACTTCCCTCCACGGGCCGGAGTTTTTTATTGTCTTCCAGATACGGATCTCCTCCCTCATGAAGGGCGCGGGCGGCCCGGGCAAGATGCGGGCGCAGGACCTGATGATAAGCCTCGTCAAGGGAGACCGGTTCGTCCGTCAGATGCATGGAGCGGTTCCGCAAAAAATCACGCAGTTTGGGTGAGCTGAGCGTCAGACGATCCACCAGGCATTCCTGTTTATGATACGGATTGCAGTAGTAACGGAGGTGATACCGTGCGTTTTCGCCTTCCCCGGAGTCCTCGGCTTTCTCCAGCCAGTAGAGATGCGCGCCGCCCTGGTAAAGATAGTCGCCGTTGACGGGTTCTTCCCTGACGACAATCCCGTGTCGAAGATAGGCAGCGTTTTCATAGTCTTCGTTGGCTTCAATCGCTTCCCGGACCCAGCGGAAACCGAATCCCGGTGGCGCGTCTCTATGGTGGCGGGTGGTGATTTCGGACTCTTTTTTCCAGCCGATTAAACGTACCTGTCCGTCATGAAACGGGGGGCTCGCCCCCGGACGCCGGAGATCGAGCAACAAGCGCGCCATCGCGGCCGGATACCGCGAAAAAAGCGTGACATAAAAGACTTCGTCAGTGTTCGGAAGGCGGCACCGGGCAACCGTATAGACACCGTGTTCGGATTTTCCCCAAAGGGTTTTATAAGGTGCCGCTCCGGCATGCGCAGTGCATTCCGCCTCGAAATACGCGAGCGGCTGGTCGTGATCGCCGGGATTGATCATCTCCCAGGCCCGATTATGCTGAAGATCTCCGTTTCTGGGGTTTCCGCGCAGAAGGCGTGTCGCACTGTTCCCAAAAGGCAGAGGATTAAGGCGTGTGAGCCACGAAGGCGGCTTTGGCGCAACCTTTTCGGTTTCTTCTTCTTCATTTGTTTTTATGTTTGGACTCATACGCAGATACCACCGTCAATCCCGACATCAACACACCCGGCTATATTTATAACAAAGATACAAAATTATGTCAAAAATAATTCACGAAACATATTGTCTATGGAAAACGGTTCTGATATAAAAAGCATATACTTATAAAAAATCATTAAAGGAATGACAAAAAATGGCGGCGAGACAAGAGACGACGGGATCAGAACAGACCAGCACGGGGTCAGAGATTTTCATCAAATATGAGGAAGACCTTCGTAAACTTGGCGCAGAAAAGGCCCGGGAAAAGTGGGATTTCTTTTTCGAAACGCTTGAAGACGCGGTCAGGGAAGCAACATATGTAGCCATCCGCCGGAACGCAGAAACAGGCGCGAAAGATCCTTTCGATGACCTGTTTGACGAGGCGTTTAATAATATCATATCGCGCGACGTGGCTCTCGGGGAACGCGGAAAACTCATCCATGAGCAACTGTACTACGCCCAGAAGCGCTACCGCCTGTCGCAGATCACAAAAGACGATCTTGAGGCATTTGCAGCCCGGTTCCGCCAGCTCAACTGGAAAATCACGGCCGGGGTCTCGTTTCTTGTCGGAAGGAGCGACTGGCCTCATTTCCTTCAAAGGCATGATTTTACAACCGCAGACGACCTGGCCGTCGAAGGTCAATTGATCGATTACCGCGAATATGTAGGTCATCATAACAGGCTGAAAGCGATGACGTCCCCCTCCGACACGGCGGATTGGGTTGGGGAATTCGCAGAGTGGGCACCGGCTCTCGGCAAAGAGCCAGACTGGAAGACAAATGCCGATTTTGTTCGCAATATCGTGAACGTCGCCTGGTTCATGGAGGAGGCCCGTACGTCACAAAGAGAGCTTCAAAGAACGACGGAGTCCATTCGCTCGATCGAAGACGGCAAAGAGGCAATCGCCGCCGAAATTTTGAGACGTTACCTCAAAGGCCCGGCCTATGACGGAAAACTGGTCGATGTCAAACTCCCGTTTGAAAAATTAAAAGAAGCCGTTTCCGGGGGATCGGCGCAGGTTGCCGCCATCCTGAAAAACCCGTGGAAAGAACTCCGGATCGGCCGCGGATTCTGGGGGTCTCTGAAAGCCGTTTTCGCCCCCGCCGTCTCGGAAAGCATGTCAAGAAAAATGGGAGAACTCGCAGGCTATCTCCACGGCGTTGCAACAGGGACGAAAGGAGAAATCTCCAAACTTTCGAAAGCCCATCAGGATCTTGTCAGGCACACAGAAGAGCAATTCAAACGCATTAACGGGCTTCTCAGCAGCAAGCATATTCTTGAAGAAAAGGAGCAGGATGGAGAATCCGTCTATCGTCTCACGAAAGAAGCGGCCATCGCGGGGCTGATGCAGCTTCAAAGAGAAGAACAGATGCTCATCGCAGGCGGGAAATTTAAAGATCGCCTGTCCGACAGGGAAAGATGTCATCTTGAAGTCCGTATTCAGGCCGTCCTGCCGGAGGGCGCGTCCCTCAAGCTGACGCCGGAGGAAGGCAGCAGAATAACAGAACATGAGGCCCGCGCGCTGCAGATTTATCACTACCGGGTCTTGATGAACAGGCTCGCGCCAGAAGAAAAAGATCACCCCGGATTTAAAATCGATCGCTTGTCTTCAAGAATGCTTGTGACATATATTCGCTCTGTTTCAGACCCGGAAGTCGCTGTAACCGCGCTCGATTCCGCTCTGAATGAGGCTCGGTTGCGGCCGGTCAGTGCTGCTTATGGAGTAGGCAGAAGATCGGTTGCGCCAATCTAAAATCATCCCAGAACCGGGGTCCTTGGGCGGAGATCCCGGATATCAAGTCTCGCCTAAGTTCCGGGATTGCGTATTATAGGAGCCTCTGCAAAAGCCTCCCATTAACACAGAAATCGTCATTCCCGCGAAGGCGGGAATCTTTTGGAAACAAAGAATTGAAAGATCCCCGCCTTCGCGGGGATGACGAAAAAAGAGGAATTTGCAGAGGTTCCTATGAATTTCTTTACCGTTCAAAATTAATATGTTAATAACGAATTTCCCGTTATACAGGAAAGAGACGCGGAGCCATGACGGATCCCGGCAAAATAGTAGAATTTCCAAAATATGGATGCGACCCGACTCGCCATCCATGGATCGAGACGCCGGAGATGGCGGCCCTGAGGCAGGCCGTTCTGGCGGACTTACCAGACTCCCGCGTCGTCCATGTCTATGGACCGATGCGTCATGGAAAAACCGCCGCGCTCCAGCACGTGTTCAGAACCCACGAACAAGATCATGGCATAGCCGCCGTTGTGGATGCCAGAGTTGCTCACGAGGGGATCCCCCCCCATGAACTGGCAGAAATCATAGTCTCTTCGCCATTCTATTCCCTTTCTCCTGAGAGTTCTCGAAAACTGGGCGATGGCTGGCGCGACGCCGCCCGTGCAGAACTGAGATCCTGCCCCGAAGAGGCGCTTGCCGAACGGCTTTGCGCGAAGCTGTCCGAGATCATGCGGTGCGGCGAAAAAGACATGTTGCTGCTGATTGATGAAATTCACGTGCCTCTTCTGGTCGGTTCCGCAAATGTGCGGGCGTTTTTGCGCGCATTTTTAGAGGATACGGAGCGTCTCCGGCGCAGCGGATTGCGGGTCGTCACCGCCGCTTATTTGCCGCTTGAGTGGTGTACCGGGGCGGAGGCGGGTGCTTTTTCAGGCATTCCGCATTTGCGGATCGGCAAAATCGGCCCCTCGATCATTCCGGAATTTGCGCGCGCGGTTGGATTCTGGCACAGGCTCGACAGCAACAGGGCCCATGCCTGGGCAAGGGAGATCTATAAAATCACGGGCGGGCATCCCTCCCTGATGGGCGAGATTGCCGAGGGAGCAAAGCCTCATCTGGCAGCCTGCAACATTCTGCCAGACTGGGTGAAAAACGGTGTGCACGCCATGGGTGACCGTTTTATTGGGAGCCAGCTTGCTCCATGTCAGAACTATATCCGGTTTTTCCCGATCGGGCTGGAACGGAACGCTTTTCTCGATTTATACGAAACCCTGCGGGACGGCCGGCGCGGCGGAAAAATAGACGATCCGGTTCTGGCGCTGCATCTTGCGCTTTCCGGGCTGGTTGAACTGGGGCCGGACGGAACATCCGTCCGGAAACCCGCCCCCGCAATTGCGGCGGTCTTCAACCGGGACCGCATCGCTTTCCTGCGCACAAACAAAGAGGGGGGCAAAAATACGCCGCAATTCAGGCCTGTGCCCCTGACCTGTCCGCATCTTCCGGTGCCTGACCTTAATACCGCGCCGGGCGGTTGAGCGTCACGGCGGAGACCCACCAGGACGAATGCGCGCTTTTCAGAATTTTCGCCGCCGTCTGCGCGTCCCGGTCCGTTTCATACAGAATAAAGACGGAGGAGCCGCTCCCGCTCATCCGGATCAGGCCGGGATTCGAGAGTTCCTGTCCGATCTGAAGCGCCTTGCGGATAGCCGGTTGCCGCTGGGCCGCCGTTGCCTGAAGATCGTTCGTCCTCTCGGAAAGAAAACCGATCACATCTCTTGCGCTTTCGAATTTTTTCGGCCACGCCGCATCATCTTTCGGTCGCAAAGGGCCGCTCCACGCGGCTTTGGGAAGGTGGCGGAAGACGTCGCCCGAATAACTCGGCGCGCCGGGGTATACAAGCACAGCCGGAATTTCCGGCATCTGCGGGGCGGGTAAAAGTTTTTCGCCGATCCCGAAAATCCGCGACGGCGCACATTTGAAGCAGGACGGCACGTCCGCGCCAATCTGGACGAGCATATCCTGCACAACATCGAGTTTGCAGGACAGGCCGTAATATTCGCACATCCCCCACAGAAACGCCGCCGCATCGGCCGACCCCCCGCCAAGCCCCGAGCCGGCCGGCAGGTTCTTGTGGACCGTCACATGGAAATGAACCGGACGGCCTGTGCGCTCGCGCACGAGCCGGGCGGCATGGGTGATCGTATTGTCCTGCGGCGGGACATCTCCCGCAAACGGGCCCTTGAATTCCAGCCGGAAATACCGGGCCGGGGTCAGTGTGACGAGATCCCCCTTGTCCGCGAAGGTCACAAGAGAGTCCAGCTCATGATATCCGTCCTCCCGCCGTCCGGTGACGTGCAGGTACAGATTCACCTTCGCAGGCGCGATATAGGTCGCTTCGGTCATATCAAAGCCTCGTCTTTCTACGCTCTTTTTCAGGAAGAACGATCTCCAGAAGCTCCGGGAAAACGCGCGTTTTCATCTCCCCTTCGCAAAAATGTCCGTAAGTCTTGAACTCATGATAACGGCAGTCCGGATAAACCTCGCGGATTTTTGCAACGCTTTCTTCAACCTCGGGGCTCGGATCGTCAAGGGAATAGAGGATATGCATCTCTGTGATGCGCCCGGAGAGTGCCGGATCCAGATCGAATTCCAGAAAATCGCAACGCTCCCGCTTCGGATCGAGCCAAGGGGCAACCATCACCAGTCTGTGAATTTTTTGCTGCGTTTCAGCCAGAAGGCGCAAAAAGAAACCGGCGGCGCAGCTATGCCCTATTAATAGAGTCTCATCATCGACAGGGTAGATATCAAATTCCTTTTTCCAGCTACCGTAATCCGGATCGCAGGGAGCGGTAAGCTCCGGCGTCTGGCAGATATACCCGCCGCGGAGCAATTCCCGCTGCAACCATGGGAACCAGTGCGCGTTTGAGGGAGACGGAAAATCATCCGTAAAATAATCCTCCGGCGAACAGCATCCATGCAGGATATAAGCAGTTTTCATTTTTGCCCTCATTTTAAATAACCTGAACTATGGATAAGAATAAGTTATAAAACCAACAAAACCAACCGTCATCCCGGCGAAAGCCGGGATCCAGTCATAGAGTTGTTTAAACGCGA
>JANQFU010000033.1 GCA_028277665.1 Alphaproteobacteria bacterium
ACTCCTTGTGAATCAAATACATCTCATTGAATCACAAAGAAATCAGTCTGTGAATCCGGAAAATTAGCTCGTTAGACGAATTTGAGGACACTCCCTAAAAGCCTTTTCAGCTTTTCCAACGCATTTTTATGACGTTTCGGCTCCATCTGGGAAAGGTTCTGCAGTTTCCACTTAACAGCAGGAAGATTTTCAATGCCGTCCAATCCCAGATGGCCCCAGTCTGGCACCCCTGATTTAAACGAGACCAGAAAATCCCTATCCTCTTCCGTCAGTGACTCATGTATGGACTTTACGAGTTTGGTCCTCGTGTTTTCCAATTCTGCTTTTCGGACCATTATCGACGTCATCCCCTTAAAACTGTTTTCGTACAGCTCTGAAATGTCCAGAAAAGCAGGATCGAGAATTTCACTGATCGGACGATTGCTGCTTATCAGATAAACAAGAAACGCTTTTATCAGATTGCGTGATAGCCCTTCATTTTCAAAAAGCAACTTTATATCGAACAAATCACGTGGATGCTGTCTATCCAGAGCTGCACAAATTTTGCCAGCATATAAATCTTCAAATGAGACAACCTGAATTTCAGCGTAACCGAACTCTTGTTCGACAGGCTCTACAACGGCTCTGTTTTCCGGTGGAAACACACATCCGCGCAACACGGGAGAAAGCTCGATCTTAATCTGTGCATCTTTGCTCAAGACGATCAGGCGGTATTCTTTTCCTTTTACCTGATCCTGCACTTTCAGATCGCTTCGCGTTCTTTCAATTCCGTTTTTTAATCTCTCAAATGCAGCCCTTATGTTTGCAAGAACGATTTCTCTGTCATCTTGCGGCAGGTAGGTCAGGTCGATATCGACAGATAATCTTGGCATATTCCTGATAAACAAATTGATAGCCGTCCCGCCCTTCAGCGCAAACATTTTTTCTTCCGCGACAAGCGGAAGGATAGACATCAACAAACGAACTTGTTTGTAATACAGGCTGTTCTTATCAATAGGACGGCGGCGAGGAGATTGAACGACCCCCATCTGACCAAGATTTCCCATTCGCCCCATTCCTCCAATCATTCTTCATCCTCTCTTTCGAATTTCATGTATTCCGCTGGAACGGTGATCTGAAATTTCCGGTCATATTTTCCGCCTCTGACAATCATGCGCTTGCCTGATCCAAGACTGATGGCGTTCGGCTCCAGCCTGTTATACCAAGCATGACGATGACGGTCCGCGAACCACAGGAAAAGTCTTTTCACTTTTATGTTTGTGCATCCTTCAAGAAGTCCCTGCATCCGCCGGGGGGACACATTTACCATCCCCTGCATCAGCATGTCGACATCAACAAAACTCATTTTGTCTGGAATATCTTCCATGATTTCGAGGATGGCCCGCTCCGGCGTCGAATGGAGGATTGGCCAATCCCAGTTTCCCCAAGGCATAACCTCCAGCCCTGCATCCCTTTGCGTGAACATGCTGTCTTTGTGGAAGATGAATTCAGCGTCATAAGACACCTCCTTCAGCCATTCCGGCATTTTTGAAGAAGCATATAAGTGAACTTTTGTCTCTCCCGAGAGATTCAGGTAATGCTCATACCCGTGAAGCGCCAGCGCACTCAGGCCCCCTATCGTCAGATCATATCCCATATACTGGAGGGAATAGACAATTGCCTGCCATTTTAGCGGCGGACCGGGAATACGATAAACTCCATGCGCGACAGCGACGAGTTTTCCGGATCTTAAAAGATAATCCTTATAAGGACGCGAAACGCCCTGCTGTTGCAGCCAGCGGGATGTATAGACCATTCCTTCGGAGATTCCCGTTTCCAGATCGTCCATTTAACGCTCGTTTACATTTTTTCTAAATTACATACCATGAGTATGCAATTTAAGTATATCACAAACGGGTCGAAGGAAAAGTTTATATCCACTTGTAAAAGCATATTATTCGTATGCAAAAAAACCCGCAAGAAAACCGCCTATGGTGTCATCCCTTCTTCGCGGCTTTTTTGGCGAGTTCGCGATCTTGCGGCGTGAGGTGTTTTTTGCGCAGGCGCAGGGTTTTGGGCGTGACCTCAACGAGTTCGTCGTCGTTGATCCAGCTCATCATTTCCTCAAGGCTCATGCGGCGCGGCGGGACGAGAATGACGGCTTCGTCACTTCCGGAAGCCCGCATGTTCGTGAGCTTTTTCCCTTTCAGGACGTTGATATCGAGATCATTATCCCGGCTGTGTTCGCCGACGATCATCCCCTGATAGACCGGGGTCTGGTGCTCGATGAACATCATGCCGCGATCCTGAAGATTAAAGATCGCGTAGGCGACCGCCGCGCCTTGCTCGGTGGAGATCAGCGCGCCGTTCCGGCGGCCCGGAATATCCCCCTTGTAAGGAGCGTAGCAGTGAAACAGGCGGTTCATGATCCCCGTCCCGCGCGTATCAGTCAGGAACTGGCCCTGATAACCGATGAGACCGCGTGAGGGCGCGAGGAATGTCAGGCGCGTTTTGCCGGCGCCTGATGGGCGCATATCCGTCAGATCCGCTTTCCGGCGGGTCATTTGCTCCATGACAGCGCCGGTATATTCGTCGTCCACGTCAATAATGACGTCTTCATAAGGTTCTTCCGTCCGGCCGCTCTCATCCGTTTTCAGGAGGACGCGCGGGCGCGAGACGGAGAGCTCAAATCCTTCGCGGCGCATGGTTTCAATCAGAACGCCGAGTTGCAGCTCTCCGCGTCCGGCCAGCTCAAACGCATCACGCCCGGCGCTTTCCGTGACCCGGATCGCAACGTTCGTCTCAGCTTCGGCGCGCAAGCGCTCCCCGATCATCGTCGAGGTCAGTTTCTTGCCCTCTTTTCCGGCGAACGGGGAATCGTTGACCGTGATCGTAACGGCCATCGTCGGCGGATCGACCGGGTGCGCCGGAATCGGCTCCGTGACGTCCGGCGCGCAGATCGTGTCCGCAACGCTCGTATTTTTCATCCCGGCAATCGAGATAATATCGCCCGCGACGATCTCATCCGCCGGGACGCGCTCGACCCCGCGGAAAGTCATGAGCTTGGTCAGGCGGAAGTTTTCGAGGAATTTTCCTTCTAGATCAATTGCGCGGACGCTGGCATTCACTTTTGCGCGGCCGCTATAGACTTTTCCCGTCAGGACGCGCCCGAGATAAGAATCGGATTCCAGAAGTGTGGCCAGCATGCGGAAGGGTGCGTTCGGATCATTCGAGGGCGGTGGCACATGTTTGAGGATCAGCTCCAGCAGCGGATGCAGATTTTCGCGCGGGCCGTTCAGGTCGTCCGTGCACCAGCCGTCCCGTCCCGAGGCGTAGAGCGTCGGAAAGTCGAGTTGGTTTTCGGTGGCGTCCAGCGCCGCGAAAAGGTCGAAAACTTCGTTGTGGACATCGTCCGGGCGTGCATCGGACCGGTCGATTTTGTTGATCATGACAATCGGGCGCAGGCCCAGTTTCAAGGCTTTGCCCAGCACGAATTTCGTTTGCGGGAGCGGCCCCTCAGCCGCATCGACAAGGAGGATCACCCCATCCGCCATGTCGAGAACGCGCTCGACCTCGCCGCCGAAATCCGCGTGGCCGGGCGTGTCGATGATATTGATCTTCGTGCCTTCCCACTCAATCGCCGTGCATTTGGCCAGGATCGTGATCCCGCGCTCTTTTTCGAGATCGTTCCGGTCCATGACGCGCTCTTCGAGCTGCTGGTTGTCCCGGACCATGCCGCTTTGTTTGAAAATCGAGTCGATCAGGGTTGTTTTGCCGTGATCGACGTGCGCGATAATCGCGATGTTTCTGATATCCTGTGTTTTCATGCGGCTTGCTTACACGATCCGGCGGGAAATAAGAAGCTTTTTTATTTTGTTCCGGGAAATGTTTTTATTTGGGTCCGATGTCTGCGTTGTTCCAGTGCTCTTGGGGTCTATTTATTGAAAGCGAAACGGGCATACGGGTACGAGACACGTCAAACACCGCCCGTGCCACATAGGTCAGGGACAGGAGACCTATAAATTTGACATTCGCTTCCGCTCTTCGATCAGGGCATCGACGACGGACGGATCGGCGAGGGTTGACGTATCGCCGAGCGTATCGAACTCCTGCGCCGCGATTTTGCGCAGGATCCGGCGCATGATTTTACCCGAGCGGGTTTTCGGAAGCCCCGGAGCCCAGTGAATAACATCCGGCGTGGCAATCGGGCCGATAATCTTACGCACGAGCCGCACGACCTCGGCACGGATGTCATCGGCCTCGGACGGATCGACGCCATCCATCGGCGTCACATAGGCATAGATCCCCTGCCCCTTGATGTCGTGCGGATAGCCGACAACGGCAGCTTCGGCGATTTTGGCATGCTCGTCGATCGCGCTCTCGATCTCGGCGGTCCCCATCCGGTGCCCGGAGACGTTCAGGACATCATCGACCCGCCCGGTGATCCAGTAATACCCGTCTTCATCCCGCCGGCAGCCGTCACCCGTAAAATACTGGCCCGGAAAGGTCGAGAAATAGGTCTTTTCGAAGCGGTCGTGATCCCCGAACACGGTCCGCATCTGCCCGGGCCAGGAATCGTTGATACAAAGATTGCCTTCGCAGGTCCCCTCCAGCTCCTTGCCGTCAGGATCAACGATTGCCGGCTGGACGCCAAAAAACGGCCGCGTCGCCGATCCGGGCTTGAGCGGTGTCGCAGCCGGAAGCGGCGCAATCATATGCCCGCCGGTCTCGGTCTGCCACCACGTATCAATGACGGGGCAATTATTGTTCCCGACTTCATGGAAATACCAGAGCCAGGCCTCGCGGTTGATCGGCTCGCCGACCGTCCCCAAAATCCGGAGCGTACTCCGCGAGGTTTTGTGAACCCATTCATTCCCCGCGCTGATCATGGAGCGGATCGCCGTCGGCGCGGTATAGAAAATGTTGACGCGGTGCCGGTCGACAATCTGCCAGAAGCGCGACCAGTCCGGATATTGCGGGACGCCCTCATACATCAAAATCGTCGCGCCATTCGCAAGCGGCCCGTACACGATATAGGAATGCCCGGTGATCCATCCGACATCCGCCGTACACCAGAACACCTCGCCCGGCCTGTAATCAAAGACATATTTGTGAGTGAGGGACGAATACACCATATAGCCGCCCGTCGTATGCAGAACGCCTTTCGGCTTCCCGGTCGACCCGGACGTATACAAAATAAAGAGCGGAGCTTCAGCCTCCATGCTCTCGCACGGGCATTCCGTTGATTGCCGGGGGACGATCTCATGCCACCAGACGTCACGGCCCTGCGTCCATGCAATCTCGCCGCCCGTGCGCCGGTAAACCAGCACCGTCTCGACCTCCGGACATCCCGTCAGAGCCTCATCCGTATTGGCCTTAAGCGGCACTTTCTTGCCACCGCGCAGCCCCTCATCGGCCGTAATAACGACCTTCGAGCCGCAATC
Source organism: Alphaproteobacteria bacterium (assembly GCA_028277665.1). Taxonomy (GTDB): domain Bacteria; phylum Pseudomonadota; class Alphaproteobacteria; order Micavibrionales; family Micavibrionaceae; genus JANQFU01. The sequence goes on from JANQFU010000033.1 coordinate 5,424, forward strand.
CAGAATCCGGTCACGCAAGGACTCCGGAGAAAATCCGCCAAACACAACGCTGTGGATCGCCCCGATCCGCGCGCAGGCGAGCATCGCATACGTCGCCTCCGGGATCATCGGCATATAGATCGTCACCCGGTCGCCTTTCCGGACGCCTTTGGCTTTCATGGCATTGGCC
>JANQFU010000042.1 GCA_028277665.1 Alphaproteobacteria bacterium
GGCCAATGCCATGAAAGCCAAAGGCGTCCGGAAAGGCGACCGGGTGACGATCTATATGCCGATGATCCCGGAGGCGACGTATGCGATGCTCGCCTGCGCACGGGGGTGTCCCCACACCGTGCCACACAGAGGCGCATAACTTAAATAACGCGCGGCAGGCGGGGGGCAGCTCCCCACACCTGCCCCTCGCCATCCTTTTAGGGGCTGTTCCTTGATTTTTCATGCTGCGCGGGTGAGCTGGAGGAAGACGTCTTCCAGATCGCTTTCATCTGTTGAAAGGTCCACGATTTCAAGGCCGCTGTCACGTACGGCATCCAGAATCGGGCCGACGGCCTGTTCTCCCGGGGAATAACGGAAAATCAGTGTCCGGCGGCCTTCTCGGTCCGGGCGGTACATCGCGACCCGCTCGGGAATGTCGAGCGGGCATTCCCGCAGGCGGACGTGCAGCGTCTTGTTGTCGATCCGGGACAGGAGCGTTTCTTTTTCCTCGCAGGCGACGATTTTTCCGCGGTTGATGATCGCGATCGTGTCGCAGAGCTGCTCGGCTTCTTCCAGATAATGCGTTGTCAGGAGGACAGTCACGCCCTGTTTGTTCAGGGTGCGGACGTTATCCCAGAGCTGGCGGCGAAGCTCGATATCGACGCCTGCGGTCGGCTCGTCGAGAACAAGCACCGGCGGCGCGTGGACGAGAGCCTTGGCGACCATGAGCCGCCGCCGCATGCCGCCCGAGAGCGAGCGGGACCAGCTATCTGCCTTGTCGGACAGGCCGACGAGCCGAAGCAATTCATCCGTACGTCTTCGGGCGCGGGGCACGCCGTAGAGACCGGCCTGAATTTCAAGGACTTCGCGCGGCGTGAAGAACGGGTCGAGATTGATTTCCTGCGGAACGACGCCGATTGCGGCGCGGGCGTTGCGGGGATTCTCATCGATATCGCGCCCGCAAATGCGTACGTTTCCGGTTGTCTTCAGGACAAGCCCGGCCATGATATTGATCAGGGTCGATTTTCCTGCGCCGTTCGGACCGAGGAGCGCGAAAAGGCTGCCTTGCGGGACTTCGAGATCGATATGATCGAGGGCGGGCAGACGGACGGCATCGCCTTCGCGGCCCGGTTTTTTCTTGCCGTTTGTTGCCTTATAGACTTTAAGGAGGTCCTTGATCTCGACGGCAGGGTTTCGGACGGGCATTTTAAAATCTCCTGTGCTCGTATCTTCCCATGGATTTGATCTTTTCTCTTGCGGAGGCGAGCCATTGGCGCGCCAGTGTATCATCCTTCAAATAAGTATCCCAGAAGGCGAGGGAGAAGATCTGTATGAGTTTCCGGTGATCCTTAATGCCGTCATAGGCGGGGAGTTGGCCGCGGCTTCCGGCGAAAACCATATGATCCGCGCCGTTCAGGACGAGCAGGTATTTCTCCGGACTGCCTGCGTATGTGTAGATCGGCAGGCGGGATTCGTAGGTCTGCCCGCTGAGGGGCGAATCGTCATGGGTTCCGGTCATACAGAAAAAAGGCGTACGGATTCCGTTATAGACCGTATCCGGAGGTTCCCCGCCGTTGTACGCATGGGTCGGGGAACAGGCCAGTCCGGCGCGTATGTGCGGAACGTCGAGCCGATAGCGGCGTTTTCCGGCACCCAGATACTGGCCGCAGGCGATCTGTGTCGTTAGAGCGCCGAAGGAGTGTCCGCTCATGCCAATCCGGTCGTGATCAAGGGCGGATCTGATGTTTTCGTGTGCAGACTCAATTTCTTCAAGATTCTCTATTATAAGTGAAATATCATAGAACCGGTCTAGTGTGGTCCGTCTTGGGATATGCGTTGCCCGGATCACGTCCCACGGATGCTCCGTACGTCCCTCCCAGAGTGATGTATCCGTACCCGGGTGCGTCAAATGGATCAGGATGTAGCCGTACGCGGCCAGAAAGCGTCCGAGAAAACCTGCGCCGTCGCGGCTGCCGCCGAGGCCGTGCGACCAGAGGATGACGGGAAGCCGGGCGGTCGTGTTTTGGGCCTCGCGGGTCCGGTTTTCCGGGTAATAGATTTTGTAGGGGATCGTTCGCGGGCGGCCGCCGGTCCCTCCCCGGCCCGGTTTGGTGATCTCGCCGCGGAGGATAAGGACTTTGTCCGGGCCGTCGTCCGGAAAGTCTGCGATGTTTTCAAGACGTAGGTTGTTCCAGTCCATGATCTCTCTTACTTTATCTCTATCTCTATCTCTATCTCTATCTCTATCTCTTTTGTGACATAGCGCCGGTGGCGCGGCGGATCAAGTGGCGGCGCGCGGCAGGTGAGGCGGCCAGAAGACGCAGTCCGGCGCGTCGCGCCAACCGGACAAGCGGGGATCCGGTTCCGAAAATCCGCACGAGACTGTCGGTCGCGCCGGCCGTCAGGGTGTTATCGGCGCGTCGCGCGCGGTCATATGCCTTGAGGATTTGCAGGACGTCGTTTCTTTGGCCTCCGTCATCGGATAATAAAAGCTCTGCGAGCGTGGCCGCGTCGCGCAGGCCGAGATTGAGCCCCTGCGCGGCGGCGGGATGCAGGCCGTGCGCGGCGTCCGCAATCAGGGCCAGCCGCGGGGCCGTATAGCGGTAGGCGTGCAAATGCCCGAGCGGCCAGGATATCGGCGGGGGGGCGCCCGGAAGGAGATGTGCGTCTCCGTAAAAATCGGGCACGAGGGCCCGGATCTGGCGGTCGAGGGGCACCTTGTTTTTCCGGGGGTCGATCGTCAAGACGACGGTCGAGCGGTGAGTCCCGTCCTTTGCGTCGGTCATCGGCAGGACGGCGAGAGGGCCTGAAGCCCGGAAATGCTCGATAGCGGTGAAATTATGCGGGGCCGTATGTGTGATCCGGGCGACGACGGCCTCCCGCCCGTACGTCCATTTCCGGGCCGGGATGAGGGCCTTTCGGCGGGCGAGGGAATTGCGGCCGTCCGCGGCGATTACGAGAGCGGCCTCGATTGTGCGGCCGTCTGCCGCGCCGATTCGCCGGACGGACTCATCGTCGGTACAGGCGGGCATATCCTGCGCGTCAAAATCGTTGAGATATGTGAGGGCGTTTTGTGCCGCGAGATTTTCAAGACACGTACGGGCGGCGCACAGGAGAGTCCCTGCCGGGACGGTCCAGCCGAGGGCTTCCGCGCTTTTACCGAGATCTTCGCGGTCCAGCGTAAGCGCGCAGGAACTGGTCCCGTCGAAGACCCGCACCCGGTGGATCGGGCAGACTTCCGGTTTGAGATGCGCCCAGAGCCCGGCTTTTTTGAGGATCTGTTTCGATCCGTGCGTGAGGGCAAGGGCCCGGCCGTCATCCTTGCCGTCCGTTTTTACGGGCCGGTCCAGAACGACGATCCGGCACCGTCCGCCCGGGGCAAGAAGCCCGGCGATGCAGGCTCCGGCCGGCCCGCCGCCCAAAATAGCAATATCGCATCTCATTTCGTCACTCTAAACGAGTTCTTTAGGCTTGCACGAAAAAATTTTTCCTTTACGAGTCAATCTATCTCTTGTTCCGGGTGCCGGAGTTGAGTTATACCTTTTCAACATAAACGCCATGCGTAAAACGCATGGGTTATAACAGCCGGGGGTTTACCGATGAAAATGGTCATGGCAGTCATTAAGCCGTTCAAACTGGACGATGTCCGCGAAGCGCTGACGACGCTTGGCGTCGAGGGCGTGACCGTCACCGAAGTTAAAGGATTCGGGCGTCAGAAAGGTCAGACCGAGATTTACCGCGGGGCGGAATACTCTGTGAACTTCCTGCCGAAAGTGAAGCTGGAAATTGCCGTGCCCGACGATATGACCGATCAGGTGATTGAGGCGATCCAGAATTCGGCGAATACGGGCCGGATCGGCGACGGGAAAATCTTTGTGTACGATCTGGGCAGCGCCGTGCGGATCCGGACGGGCGAGACGGGCAACGATGCTTTGTAGGGGCTGGTCTAAACAGGGGAGAACAGGCGCAATGACGGGGAAAGCGATGACGGGGATGTGGAGACGGGTCCTGACGGTGTTCGTTCTGGCGGGCGCAGTGTTTGCGGCGTTCGGCGTTCTCGGGTCTGCGCGGGCGGCAACGACGATCGGCGTCAACGATGAGATTGCCTTTATCCTGAATACGTTCATGTTCCTGATGTGCGGCGCGCTGGTGATGTGGATGGCCGCCGGCTTTTCGATGCTTGAGGCCGGGATGGTCCGCTCCAAGAATACGGCGGCGATCTGTCTCAAGAACATTGCGATTTATGCCATTGCCGGGATCGCCTATTACGTCATCGGGTACAATCTCATGTATACCGGCGTTCCGGAAGGCGGATGGGTCGGTTCGCTGAGCCTGTTCACGAATCCGACGGACGCCGAAGCGATCCTGAATACGGCCGATCCGGTAACGGATATCGAGACGGCCCGGGTCGTCGGGGAGAGCACGTATTCCGTCATGTCGGACTGGTTCTTTCAAATGGTTTTTGTCGCGACGGCGGCCTCGATCGTCTCCGGGACGCTGGCCGAGCGGATCCGTTTGTGGCCGTTTCTCGTGTTCTGTTTGATCCTGACCGCGGTTATTTATCCCGTGCAGGGATCCTGGAGCTGGGGCGGCGGCTGGCTGAACGTGCTCGGCTTTTCGGATTTTGCGGGCTCGACCATCGTTCATGCCGTCGGCGGATGGGCGGCGCTGACCGGCGCGATCATCCTCGGCCCGCGCCTTGGGAAATACGATGCGCAGGGGCGCGTCCGGCCGATGCCGGGCTCGAACCTGCCGCTTGCGACTCTCGGAACGTTTATTCTCTGGCTCGGCTGGTTCGGGTTTAACGGCGGGTCCGTGCTCGCGCTCGGATCGGCGCAGGCGGCGTCCCAGATGTCTCTTGTCTTCGTGAACACGAATCTGGCCGCGGCGGCCGGATGCCTGGCTGCGATGCTGTACGCGAGATTTGCGTTCGGCAAGCCGGATTTGACGCTCGTTCTGAACGGGGCGCTGGCCGGGCTGGTCTCGATTACGGCCGGGCCCGATATCGGCAATCCGGGACTTGCCATTGTCATCGGCGCGATCGGCGGCTTTCTGGCGAGCGCGGCGGTGCCGATGTTCGACAAGATCAAGATTGATGATGTGGTCGGCGCGCTGTCCGTCCACCTCGTCGGCGGGATCTGGGGGACGCTGGCCGTCGGGATTTTCGGCGGCGGGAATTTCGTTGTCCAGCTTGGCGGAACGCTCGCGATCGGCGCGTTTGTCGCGGTCTGCAGCACGGTTGTCTGGCTGATCCTCAAAGCGACAATCGGGATCCGCGTGGATGAACGGGCGGAAATGCTCGGCCTCGATCAGACGGAAGTCGGGCTCGAAGCCTATCCGGATTTCGATCCCCGCCCGGCACGTTAATATGTCCGGTTCCGGTCTCGGACAAGACCCGGCGGAGAGTCCCCCGCTTCAAGCATTTCGATTGAGCGGCGAATGGCCGGCGAAAACGTCACGGAACTTTGGAAGCCAGACCTCCCGGTCGATAGGAAATTTTGGACAGAATAAAACGGACATTTCACACGATGAACAGAAAAAGGATGAATGGAACGGATTGTGTCATTCTGCTGCTTGTACTATAACTCAATCTTGAACGTGACACATCGACAATCTGCAGACAAGGTAAATCCGCATGAAAGGACGTCAATCCGTACTGGCATTTCTGGGTGTTTGCTCGGCCGCCCTCGTTCTGGCGGGCCATACAGCCGCCGGATCGGAAGCACCGCAGGCCTTTATTCCGGAACGTCCGCAGGAAATGCTTGGCGGGGATAAGCTGGCCAGCTATTGCACGGGACGTTTTGACGTCGATGCGGGGTTTTGCGCAGGCTATATCACAGCGATTTCCGACATTATGATGGATTATGCGATCTACGGAAATCAGGCCTGTCTGATGGGAGGAATCAAAGCTCAGCAGCTTATGGATATGGCCCAGCAGGATATCCTGAACGTCAGAACGGCCCGAAACCGTCCGGCGGCCGTGATGATTTCGGAGATCATTGCCGTCTCCTTCCCGTGCTACGGGAATATCGATATTGAGCCGTCTGAAGATCCGGACGCGGTCGGAAACATGTTCGAACCACAACCGCGGCCTCTCCTCTATCCGGAATAACAGGAAACGAAACGTCTCCGTCTATCCGAAACTTGACAGGTCACCGGAATATTCCGAGAGAAATTGTACGAAAGCGTCATTCGGGATCGGACGGCTGTACCGGAAACCCTGAACCTCATCACAGCCTTCCTCAATCATAAAGAGCTCGTGATCTTTTGTTTCGACGCCCTCCGCGATGACGCGCAAGTTCAAGGAGTGACCGAGCCGGACGATTGTTTTGGCAATCGACGCATCGTCAGGATTGTTCAGTGCATTGCGGATGAAGGATTGATCGATTTTGAGACGGTCGATCGGGAACTGGCGCAGATACGACAGGGAAGAATATCCTGTGCCGAAATCGTCGATGGCAAGTTCGACCCCAAGTGCGTGGAGTTGCTGAAGAATCTGGACGGTGTGATGAATATCGTCCATAAAAACGCTTTCGGTCACCTCCAGTTCAAGACGGTTTGATGCAAGACCGGTTTCTTCCAGAACATCCCGGACATGGGCAACGAGATCGCTCTGGTGAAATTGCGCGCCGGAGACGTTAACCGCGATGCGGATGTCGTTATCGCCGGAATCTTTCGACCATTCGCAAGCCGTCTGGCAGGCCCGGCGCAGAACCCATTCGCCGATGGGAACGATAAGGCCGGACTGCTCGGCAATCGGGACAAAATCGGCGGGTGAGATGAATGTCCCGCCCTCCCGGCTCTGATCGGGTTTGAACCAGCGAAGCAAGGCCTCCGCACCGATCAGGCGTCCGGTCTTGAGGTCGAATTGCGGCTGATAATGCAGGTCGAGTTGTTCGTGCTCAAGCGCGTCCCGGAGGTCGCGCAGCATCTGGAAACGCATCTGGACGGCGCGGTCGAAATCCTCCGAATATTCCTTGACGGTATCGCGGCCTTCTTCTTTTGCCCGGTTCAGGGCAATATCGGCATTTTTCAGAACCTGATCCGGGTCGACGCCGTCATCGGGGTAAGTTGACGCGCCGATGGAGGCGCGGATCTGGAAGTTCTCATTAAAAACCTTGAACGGCTCGGAGCGGATAACGGCAGAGACGCGTTCTCCGATTTCTTTGGCCGTTTGAGCTTTGGCGCTCAGCCGGGTCATGACGGCATATTCGTCCTCTCCCGTCCGGGCGACGATAGCCGTTTCCGGTAAAGCCGAACGCAGACGACGGCCGACGGCGCGCAGGATCGCATCTCCGACATTATGCCCCATGGAGTCATTGATATCCTTGAAGTGATCGAGATCGACCGTTACGACGGCAAAGCGGTCCGATCCGGCCCCTTCCTTGCGGGTCTGTTCGGACAGCTTCTGGACGAACAGGGTCCGGTTTGGAAGACCGGTCAGGGAATCGTAGTAGGCCAGCCTGTGAATCTGGTCTTCAGCCGCGCTTTTGATGCGGCGGATATTATCCGCGTTTTGCTGGATAAGGCGGTGCGCAATGTGAATGGCGCCCCCGATTTCGTCATTGGCGTTATAAGGAGAGTCTCTCAGGCGCGGATTTTCAGGATCGTCCGAGGCGGATATCAAATTGTTGCGCAGGAATAAGATCGGCTCAAGCAGCCAGTGCCCGAGTGTGATCATCAGGACGGTTGTTACGAAAGCAGACATCAGAAGCGTGACCATGATCGATTGACGGACATAGGCGTAAAGCTGTTTCGAAATTCCGGACGAGTCCAGCCGGGCAACGATATAATACGGCCGGTTAAGGTCGGTTGGTTTGTATATCGTTTCAAAAAAACTTCCATCCTGACTGCGGTAGGTTTGCGCAATCGATTCCCCGTTGTAAAGCGTAAGGGCCAGTTGCTGCCCGTAGGAACCGAGAAGATTAAATTCCGTCGCGGAATAGACGGCAATCCCGCTAAGCTTTGTATTGTTCAGGAGCCGCTGTACGTCTTTGTTCGTAACCGGGGACGTATATGAATTGGTAACCGTATGAGCAACGACGGGCGCGATGGCCGACCGCCCGGTTTCGCGCAATTCGTACAGTCTTTCCTGCTCGTACTCAGACACGGTCATCAAAAGAATACCGATCTGGACGACGACGATTGTTAAAAAAACGGAGAACGCAATTCGCCAGCTGATACGGCTTTTCCAGATCTGGGCAGGAGACGACAAGAGAAGCTGCCGCAAAAATCCCGCGTTTTCGGCAGAGTTTTGATGTAAATCATCCACAGGTTGTATTTCGCGACTCTCAGACACAAGAAAAAACCATTTTGGGACGATATCCTGTTCACTATGCATTCAAGAACCTGCTTATTCTACGAGCGGAAGAGATGCAGGTAAATCCCCAAGCGGAAATCTACCCGAAATTTGTAGCCGGCACCACGGTTTCTTCTCTATCTTTCCAAACAGCACTTTTTCACGTAGCCCAACTTGAATCATAACGCGGCGCAGGTTAAAGAATTTTTACCGGAGCGAGAGAGAGAATCTGGCAATTGATGAAAACAAGAACACGCTAATATTATAACGTTTTGAGGTAGAAACACAATCCGGCATTGTGCTTTCGCTCAAATTTTTAACAAATTTTTTCCATCTTTTTCCAGAACGCGGTAAAAACAGCTCCGGCGGCCGGTATGGCATGCAACGGCTTCTCCGCATTGTTCGACGAAAATAAGCAGGCAATCCTGATCGCAGTCGACGACGATGCGCCGGACGCGCTGGACATTTCCGCTGGTTCCGCCTTTATGCCACAGAGTTTTCCGGGAGCGGCTCCAGAACCAGGTTTCGCCGGTTTCCAGCGTTTTGGCAAGGGAGTCTTCGCTCATCCAGGCCATCATCAGGACATCGCCCTTTTCGGCGTCCTGAACGATTGCCGGGATCAGGCCGTCTGCCGTCCATTTCGGCGTGAAAATATCTGTTTCTTCGATACTGGA
>JANQFU010000059.1 GCA_028277665.1 Alphaproteobacteria bacterium
GCTGATGGAAGGCAAAACGGTGATCGCCATCGCGCACCGGCTTTCAACGATTGCTCATCTTGATCGCCTGATCGTCATGGACAAAGGCCGGATCGTCGAGGACGGCACCCACGAAAACCTCCTCAAACACGGCGGCCTTTACGCCCGCCTTTGGCACATGCAAAGCGGAGGATTCCTCGGTGAATAAAAAAGGGAACAGCAAGAAGGCTCTCTCCTCAGATCCATGGGCATTTATCGCCCAGTTTCTTTGTATTAAAAAATTTGGCGCATTGGCGTTGGTTTGTGCGTTAAGTGATCTTGGAATGGTCGTCTCAAAGCTCTCCCTGACATATCTCGTCGAGGATATCATTCTCATTGCAGAACGATACAGCGACTTGACGTGGAGCTTATTCCGAGAACCGGCAACGTTGATCGTTGTGGCCGGGACAGGCGTTCTTGTTTCTGTTTTTGTAAACTCTCATGCATGGCGTTATTTTTCCGTTCCGTTCCAGATCCATATCATGCGGAAAATTTTTCTGTATATTCAGAAAAAAGATTACGACTATTTCATCGGGACGCATACCGGGCGCATAGCACAGAAAGTTTCAGAAATTCCGTATCATTCTATGCTCGTTGTCGATACGCTTATTCATACGATCATGCGCCACTACCTGAATGTTGTTGTCGGCGTTTTTCTACTTTTCCTGGCAAACAATTTTATCGGGGGGCTCGCTTTTATATGGTCCTGCCTGTTTCTTCTCTTTTGTACGTATAAAGGCGTTCAGTGCGGACATTTCTCAAGCCGTTCTGCAAACCAGAGGGGAATATTAAGCGGGAACATTGTCGATAGTGTTTCAAATACCCTGAACGTCCGCCTGTTTTCAAACGAAAAGCACGAAAACCACCGTTTCGAAACTCTCTCCAAAGAATACATAGATGCCGGGGACGACTTGTACCGTTTTCAGCGAAATATGCTCTTTCAAAGCACTGTTCTTGCTGTTCTGTTTTTCGGAGCGATGATGTTTTTCTTGATACAAAATCTCATGATGGGAGAGACTAATCTCGCGCAGACATCCGTACAAATCACACTCCTTGTGATTATTTTTAATAATCTGGAAAATTTGCCGTTTAACATCCGAGTCTTGATGACCGATATTGGCGGTCTGAAAGACGGTCTGAATCTCCTGTCTTTGAACGCGCAGATGCAGGAAGAAACGGCAAAAGAAAAACTGGAAGTCTCGAAGGGGACTGTGTGTTTATCCCATGTGGTCTTCGACTATAACACAAAAGAAAATATTATTTTCCAGGATTTTAACCTGAAGATTTTCCAGAAGCAAAAACTTGGCGTTATAGGGCCGAGCGGTGCTGGAAAATCAACACTGCTAAGCGTGTTACTTCGATTCTATGACATTCAGGACGGTCGTATCCTGATCGATGGGCAGGATATTACAAACGTGGCACGCGAATCTCTGCGTCAGAATATTGCCGTCATTCCACAAGACACATCCCTGTTTCACCGCTCTTTGATAGAGAACATCCGCTACGGTCGGCTCGACGCGAGCGATGAGGAGGTCATAGAGGCAGCCAGGAAAGCGCATGCGCATGAGTTTATCTCGGACTTGCCGCAAGGCTACGAAACCCTCGTCGGGGAGCGTGGTGTAAAGCTCTCCGGAGGACAACGCCAGCGCATTGCAATTGCGCGGGCGATCTTGAAAGATGCACCGATCCTGATATTGGATGAGGCGACCTCTGCGCTCGATTCCGAATCCGAGAAACTGATTCAGGAAAGTTTGAAAGAGCTGATGGAAGGCAAAACGGTGATCGCCATCGCGCACCGGCTTTCAACGATTGCTCATCTTGATCGCCTGATCGTCAT
>JANQFU010000060.1 GCA_028277665.1 Alphaproteobacteria bacterium
GCTGATGGAAGGCAAAACGGTGATCGCCATCGCGCACCGGCTTTCAACGATTGCTCATCTTGATCGCCTGATCGTCATGGACAAAGGCCGGATCGTCGAAGACGGCACCCACGATGAGCTTCTCAAACACGGCGGCCTTTACGCCCGTCTTTGGCACATGCAAAGCGGAGGGTTTTTGGGGGGCTAGGTCGGAACGTCTTTTGCCGGATCGCTGATATCCTCGACATCGTCTTCGACGCTGAAATGCACATGAAAGAGGTCGAGCACCGAAAGAATTTGTTCGATCTCTTTTTTACAGGCACTGGCATAACGCTTCGTTGTAATCGGCAGAAGGGCGTCCGAGGCCTCGAACATATCCCGCGCATAAGGGATGGCGATAAACGCATACTTCCCCTTGAAAAGGGAAACGGAGATTTTGGCGTTGTCAAACAGGGCGCCGATCTCTGCCAGCTCGCGGAAGATCTTTTCGTTCAGTTTGGGCGCGATATTGTCCGGGTGAGAGGAAAGGACGCGCAGGTCATGCATATTCGCAACGGACAAATTCACGTCTTGCAGCTTTTTCCATCTGTTATTCCGCCATTTGCGGATGGAAACCGGATCTGCGGTAATAATGGTATGGCCTTTAAATAGTGGCGCAGGAAGCTCCAGAAAGACAAACACGCCATCAAAAACGAGATCTTCGCGGCGGTCTTTGCCGCCGTTCTTGCCCGGCGCGCTGAGGCGCGCCTCCGAGAAAATCAGGCGCGTGCCCTTATACGTCCCCATGAAACAGTCTTCGGCCATATAAGTCCCGTAGGCCGGGAGGATATGGGTATGTTTAAGGATCGATTCGCTGATCCCCCGGTTCGGATGGAACGTCAGATTTCCGATGGTCCGGGCCAGATCCGCCATAAAGACCTGTTTGTGCTGGACGACATATTCAGACAGGGGCTTTTTCTCCCACCGACTCAAAAAGAGAAACAGCGCAAACGGCACGAGCAGGCACAGAAGTGCCGGGAAAATAAGGGCATCCATCAACAAAAACCATCCAAACCCCCCGCCGGAGAGGATAAAGGCGGCGAGCCCGGCCGTGACGGTGATGAACGTCCGGCGTTGATACTCTTCCATATAGCGCATGCGGGTCTCTTCCGCACGGGTCAGGAGCTTGTCGACCTGCGCTTCGAAATGTGCATCGTGCTGAATCCGGATTTCCTGCGCGGGGGTACTCATATCGGCGGCGGATGTATCGTCCTTCTGTGCGCGCTCCTGCATTTTTCCGAACCTCTTCAGACGTCTGGCTTTGCGTGAAAATTCATCAGCTTTCATGCGCGCAGGCTAGCATATTTCAGAATTAAATTCATGGGGGAAGAGTCACGGGAATCGCTTGAAGAAATTCGATCACACTAACCTTTTGATATAATTTAATTTCGTTATCCTCCGCCCAAGGGCGCTTTGGGGCGGAGGATCCATTTCAAAACCTGCGCTGGCGGACGAATGGATCCTCTGGACAAGCCAGAGGATGACGGTTTTGTATGTTTTTGAATGGTTTATGTTCTTTTCGCATTCAATATTCATAACTTCAAGCGATTGCCGTGAGGGAAGAGTCTTTTCTTTGACAAAGGGTATGGGGATGTTTATGAAATTTGTGGATGTAATCTGGAAATAACAAGAGATAAAAATAAAGGGGCATAAATGTCGATCATACGCGGTTATATTGAAGGTCATAAGTTGAGTGTCAAAGATGCAGTCCTTCTGGCATCACTGCTTTGGGACGCTGTTGCAGAAGAAACTGATTCAGAAGAGATCCATGCCATTCTGAATGCGCCAACGCAGCGGTTTGATATCGATCCGGCGCGCCCTGAAATTTGTGAAGAACAGCTTGAGGATAAGGGATTTAAAAACAGATTGGGCGTGTTTGAATTATTTCTATATCGTGAACGGGTCCCAGAGGGTCATCTGACCCTTGGGAATTTAGCCCCTGACGGGGAGAGCCCGGGGCAGCTTCATTTTGAAATAGGCGAGCACGTCCTGGACCGCCTTATCACAAAAATTGAGGAAGCAAACGAATGCGGCGTTTGGGAAAATGGCAAACCGCCTTTCAAGGACTATAAGTTATCTTTTCCTCATCCTGCCCCTAATAAAGGACCATCCCCCACATAAAAACCGTGCATCCTCCCCCGGATTAGGGGGTGCATTTTATTGCAGGGAGGAGATAAAAGACATTCTATCTCAAACCCTTAACACCCCTCAATTTTGTCATTGCGAGCCCGCGGAGCGGGCGCGGCAATCCAGAATCTCACAGATTTAAACGCTTTTTCTGGATTGCTTCCCCCGC
>JANQFU010000047.1 GCA_028277665.1 Alphaproteobacteria bacterium
GATAAGAATAAGTTACAAAACCAACCGTCATCCCGGCGAAAGCCGGGATCCAGTCATAGAGTTGTTTAAACGCGGAGGTCCGGAGTTTCGGAGGAGAACGCCGTTTCTGCGGGACGTCGCGTAAAATAAGAAAAACGTTTTCTCTGGATCCCGGCTTTCGCCGGGATGACGTTGGTTTATAAGACTTTAAAGTCCCCTTATCCATAGCTGGGGTTACTTTGAAAAAATGCGTTTATATTTCATCTCGTTATGTCGTGTTGTCGGGTAGTGTGATTCTTATCGGAAATTGTACCGAGCAAAGCAAGATAACGGGCGGCGGCATCGAGATCGCGCCGGGCGTCCCGGCGGCGGCGCGCCGTTTCCGGATCCGTACCGTATGTTTTCTCATCGGCGAGCGCAGCGTGAAGATCCTCTTCCGCAAACATGGCATCATATAAATGCACAGAGTCGAATTGCGGGGCACTGCGGTCCAGGAATGCCAGCGCCAGAAAGACGGAGCCGGTCAGGCGTGTGAGGGCCTGCGCAAGCGTCAACCGGTCGTCGTCCATCCATTCGAGCCGCCGGGCAATAAAGGCTCGCAGAGGCTCCGGCTGTTTAACAACTCCGAGACCGGTCGTATATTCAGGCGGCGTCCCGGCCATGCCGGCAATCCATGTACAAACCGGCTGCCATCGGCGATCCTGGATTTCGACCATTGCAGAGGGAGATCCGGCTCGATAGCAAACCAGATCCGTATCGATAAACCGGCAGACGGCCTCCCGCGAAGACGCCCGGGCGGGTGCGATATGATCGATCCGTGTACTCAGATATCCGCACAGCGGCATGTCGTCCGGGCAAATCGAATCTTTCTGAGCGTCCCATTCTTCCGCTATAGCGCCGGCGAGAGCCTGTGTCGTTGCGGCAAGTGTCCGCTTTTCCGGTGTTTTAACAGGGCGTCCGTCCAGAAAAACGCCGTATCCCTGCGCATCTCCCAAAACGCCGGTCGAGACCTGTTTGTAAAAACGTTTCATGGCGATTCTTTAATATAGGCCGCGCAAGGGTGATCGTCGCTCAGGCCGAGATCAGTCAGTGAGAAGGCAAGAAAGGCCGGGTTTACCGTCCCGAGAAATAACCCGCCGAGCTTTTTGCCGAACGACAACGCATCCGGACGAATAGAAGGACTCGCCAGATCCCCGGAGATTCGCACGGCACTGGCAATATCCAGAAGAGCCGTTTGTTTTGGATGAGGTGTGACGGTCATGTCGATCCGGCTTTCGTTCAGGTCGATCGCACCGTCTGCCTGAAGCGTCAGGCGTTTTGTGTCGACAAAAAACGTCCGGCTGCGGGCAATGGAATCCTTGATCTCGAAATCGGCAATGGCACAGTTCAACCGGGTTTCGGACTCAGGATCCAGAGAAGGGATCAATGTGTTAATCAATCCCGCCCCCCAGAGATTCAGCAGCCCGGAAGCAAATTGTCCCTCCCCGGCAATAACCTCGGCATTTCCGTTCATTTTTGCCGACAGGGCATCCCATGTCTCGCCCTGCGCATCGAGTTTCAGCCCTGCGTTAAAAGAACCGCTCAGCGCCGATTTTTCCGGATCCCCGCCGAGCACAGCCGGGATATCGGCACCCGTCAATCGGAGGCTTGAGGAGAATTTCGCCGGAAGAGCGGATGCGTCCAGGCTTAAATTTCCGGCCAGATTGCCGCCGAACACTGCGCCCCGGAGATCTTTCATAGACAGGATCTTATCGGAAAGGTCGAGGGTCCCGCTGAGAGCTCCGGCATTCCGCCCGCCGCGGAGGATCTCTTCGATAGAGAGCGCGATATTGAGATCGAGCCCGGACAAATCGATCGCTGCGGGAGTTTTCTGTTCGGGTGCCCGGGTTTCTTCTCCGGACAGGGCGGCGAGAGTTCCGATAACCGTCAGGAGACCTTCCGGAGCGCCGATTGTGTCCAGATCGAGTTTTTTCGCACCGGCCCGCCCTGAAACACCGAGCTCTTTTTCGCGCTTTTTCTTTTCCATACGAAGATCGGCGAAAAATGTACTGCCTCCGGCGCTCAGTTCCGCTTCCAGCCCGGCGCTTGAATAGGCCAGCCGTCCGTTGACATCCGCATCAGGCGTCCTGATATAAAGCGGATCGAGAACGAGGCCGCTCTCGTCTTTACGAAGACCGGAAAAAGAAAGATCACCAATCCGGACCTCAAAAGGAAAATCTTTTCCGGACAGGCTATAAACATATTCCTGAGCGGATTCGGATACGGGTTTTGCCGTCATCGCAATCAAAACCGAGAGCAATGCCTCTCCATATATTCCCTGTATAGAGAACCCGCCACCGGCCCAGCTTTCGAGTTTTCGGTCTTGCGTTTCAAAAACAGGCACGGTTTGCGCGGTATTTATCCGAAGCGAACGCGGCGTTATTACGCCGGCAGCGGCATTCAGGTCTTCAACCAGAATATCCTTGTAGCGGGTGCGTTGCAGAACCAGATTTAAAAAACTCGTTCGGAATACAATCCGTCCGGCAGACAAAACGGGTGGACCGTCTTGCGGACCGCTCTGAAGGCCGGAGATATCGATTCGGGTCTCCGGCACGAAATACAAGGCGTCGATTTTCTCGATCTGCGCGGGATATCCGGTTATTTCCGAAACGAGGCTTTCAAGCGGTTTTTTCAAAAAGCCGTGTTTCCCGCCAAGAAAAAACAGGGCAGCATACCCGGCAATATACATTCCGCCGACCACCAGCACAAACAACCGTCCAGCCCGCATCAGTCTGCGGCGGAATTTTTGTCCGGGTGACAAATTCTGTTCATCGTCCGCCTCTGAACGGGGTTCCGGCTTTTCCTGAAGGACTTCATGCGGGAGTTTAACGACCAAAACAGCCTCTCTTTTCGTTGTGTCTATGTTTGAACCCACTCAAACGGGTCATAAAGTCTCTTTGGCGGTGAAAAACCGAGATCCAGCGCATCCTGCCGGAAGACCTCCGGCAACGGCGCATGTAACGTCAGTTTTTTGCCTTCCAGAGGATGCCGCAGAACAAGCATCGCGGCATGCAAATGGACCCGCCCCAGCACATCCTCGGAAAACTCCTCGCTCAGGCTTCCTCCGTAACGGGCATCTCCGAGAATGGGCGTCCCCAGAATTTCGGCGGCGTGTGCGCGAATCTGGTGCATGCGGCCGGTCCGCGGCCAGAACGCGACAAGAGCGGCTTTTTTCGCAGCACGCTCCAGCACCTGATAGCAGGTCAAAGCCGGCTTGCCGTTTTGATGATCGACAAACACACGGTCTTTATGTGCGCCGCTTCCCTTGATCAGCGGCGCCTCAAGAAAGCCCTGGTCCCGCTCCGGCCCGCCGAGAGTCATGGCAAGATAGATCTTGCGCATTTCCCGGTTTTGCAGGGCTTTTCCGATCATTCCGGATAACTCGAGAGAACGTGCACACATCAAAAGCCCGGTCGTTTCCCGGTCGAGCCGGTGCATAAGACGCGGCACGCGCCCTTTCCTGTCCGCCAGATGCTTCAGGAGGCCGTCCACATGGCGGGTGATCTTCGGCCCACCCTGTGAGGCCAGACCGTAAGGCTTGTTCAAAACGCACAAATCCTCATCGTCATATACCACCAGACTTTTCGTGAAGTTATCATCATCCGGCCGGTCGGTGAAACAATCGCCGGACGATGGGGTACTGCTTTCCTGATGCGGAGGCAGGCGGACCTGCTGCCCGCTCCGCAGGCGGGTTTCCGGCTTCGCGCGGCATCCGTCCACGCGAACCTGTCCCGTGCGCATCATTTTCTGCAGAAGACCAAAGGGAACACCTTTCATCTCTTTTTTCAGCCAACGGTCCAGACGCTGCCCGTCATCTGCATCCTCGACATTGCGGTATTCTGTTTCGCTCACAGGAACATCCTTATCACATGAAGGCCGCCGAATAACGCCCCAACCGAAAGCAGGACGGAGACAATAACATAGATCGCCGCGGCAGTGTATTCATTGCGCTCGATCATCAAAGCGGCATCCAGAGAAAACGTGGAAAACGTTGTAAAGGCGCCAAGCATGCCGACCGTCAAAAACGCCTTGAGGCTTTGCGGCGGATCCCAGAAATGAGCGAAGACCGCGATAAGGAGTCCCATAAGGAATGACCCGGCGACGTTACATGTCAGGATTCCATACGGAAACCCAGCTCCGATCCAGTGCTGGATCCCGTTATTGACTCCATGACGGATCAGTGCGCCCGCCGCGCCGCCCGCGGCTATGGCCAATAGTATTTGCACGCGCTTTCCTCCGTTGTTTTATTCCCCATTATGCGTTTCTTTTTCCCGGCGGAGCTTTGCCCAGTAGGCGAGGCGTTTGGTGATCTCGCGTTCAAAGCCGCGCTCCACGGGGCGATAGAATTGCCGCCGCCCCATGTCCTCCGGGAAATAATCCTGTCCCGAAAAACATTCGGGCGTGTCGTGATCATAGATGTATCCGGCGCCGTAGCCAAGCTCTCCCATGAGTTTTGTCGGTGCATTCAGAATATGCGCCGGCGGCATCAGGGATCCGGTGTCTTTGGCCGCGCGGCACGCCTGTCCGTACGCGGTATACGCCGCGTTCGATTTCGGAGCGCTGGCGATATAAATCAGAGCCTGTGCAAGAGCGAGTTCTCCCTCCGGCGGGCCCATCCGTTCAAAGGCGTCCCACGCGGCAATCGCCTGTTGCAGGGCCTGCGGATCGGCAAGGCCGATATCCTCGACCGCCATCCGGGTCAGACGCCGGGCGATAAAGCGTGGATCCTCGCCGCCGGCCAGCATTCGGGCAAACCAGTATAATGCGGCGTCCGGATCGGATCCGCGTACGGATTTATGCAACGCGGATATCAGGTTATAATGCCCTTCATCCGCCTTGTCGTAGAGCGGCGCGCGTTTCTGGACGAGGCTGCCCAGAGCCGCGGAATCCAGTTCCGGCGCATCCTCGTCCGGCGGACATTGCGCAAACACCTGCTCCGCAAGGTTCAACAGAAAGCGGCCGTCTCCGTCGGCCATGGCTTTGAGCGTCTCCCGCGCCTCTTGCATGAGCGGTAAAGAACGGCCCATCTCCGCTTCCGCCTTGGACAGGAGGGCTTCAAGCGCGGCATCGTCAAGACGTTTCAGGACGAGGACCTGCGCCCGAGAGAGGAGCGCGGCGTTGAGCTCGAAAGACGGATTTTCCGTCGTCGCGCCGATCAGCGTGATCGTCCCGTCCTCGACAACGGGGAGAAACGCATCCTGCTGGGATTTGTTAAAGCGGTGGATCTCATCGACAAACAAAAGCGTCCCCACGCCTTTCGTCCGGCGGATCCGGGCCGATTCAAAAATTTTTTTGAGGTCTGCGACACCGGAGAAAATTGCGGAGATCTGTTCGAAATGCCGGTCCGTATGTGCGGCGAGAATACGGGCGATTGTCGTTTTTCCGGTGCCGGGCGGACCCCAGAGGACCAAGGAACCGATTTGCCCGCTTTCCGCCATCCGGCGGAGTGGGCCGTCTTCCCCGACGAGATGAGATTGTCCGGCCACATCGGCAAGGTCTGACGGGCGTAAACGGTCCGCAAGCGGCCGAGGCGCGGCCGGGCTGTCCGCGGTGCTTGCCTTGTCTTCGTGAAAAAGCGTTTGTGAGTCTGTCATGATCCGGGGCAACCGAACGCGAATGATGAAAGCTCTAGCCGCCTAATGGTCAGGCGGCTTCTCCTTCACCCTTGATTTTCTTCCACAGGCTCTGGAAGTCAAGCTTGCCGTCCTGAACGTCCTCCGCTCTGATGGCTTTGCTTTGACCCGTGGTTTCGGTCTGTTGTGCGGCGCGCCGCTCGGCGATCTGACGGCGGCGTTTTTTCTCCATCAAGGCGCGGTGCCGTTCCTGTTCGCGCGCTTCGCGGGCCTTGATTTCGGCTTTGTAGTCTTCGGCCTGTTTTTGGGAATACTGGCTCGTGATGAGGATTTGCTGGGACTGTTTCTGCCACTGGTCGCGCTGCTGACGCATATCTTCGAGTTGGGCCTGTGCGGACTCAAGCGCATCTTCGAGCATTCTGATCCGCATTTTCATGCGTTCCATTTCGATCATTTCTCCGGCCCGACGCAACTCGTCTTCTCCGGCGCCGCTTTCTTTCGCATCCTGTTGGGGAGCCAGACCAAAGACGCGCTCAAGCTCGGAGACATCGATAACACGGCGCTGGTTGGCGTCGACCTCGAAAGACAGCTTGCCGCCGTTCATCGCGCGCTGAATGGTGGATTTCGATTTCCCGGTCAGCTCTGCGGCTCTCTGGGCGCCCACTTTGGCCATGGTTGGTCCCCTGTACTGGTGATCTTGACGATATCGGATATCCTTTTCCCTATCATAAGTTTCTGGAAATAATCAAGACAGGAATCGGATTTCCGAATGAATCTTCCCCCGCTTTCTATCGGTGAAAGCAAAGATTGTTTTTCTATTTGTTTACTGCAATCGGGCCTTCGGCCCGCCCGTGAATAAATTGCTCGACATATGCGCTCCCGGAATTGTCGAGATCTGCGATCGGGCCATGCCAGATAATATGGCCCTCATGGATCATGGCGACATAATCGGCGATTTTACGGGCGCTGGCCATGTCATGAGTAATCGAGAGGGCCGTCGCGCCGAGATCCGTCACACAATCGACGATCAGGCCGTTGATCACATCGGCCATAATCGGATCGAGCCCCGTCGTCGGCTCGTCGAAAAAGATGATTTCCGGATTTGCCGCAATCGCCCGGGCAAGCCCGACACGCTTTTGCATTCCGCCGGATAATTCGGCCGGGAAAAGATCGCCGACTTCTTCTTTCAGACCGACAGCCCTGATTTTCTCGAGCGCGGTCTGGCGGGCCTGTTCTTTTTCGACATGGCGACCGTGAATCAGGCCGAACGCGACGTTCTCCCAGACTTTCAGAGAATCGAACAATGCCGCGCCCTGAAACAACATACCGAAGCGGCTCATCATCCGGCTTCTGGCCTTGCCGTCGATATTGACGGTTTCCTCTCCGTCTACGAGGATTGACCCCTCATCCGGTGCGATCAAACCAAGAATACACTTGATCATAACGGATTTTCCGGTGCCCGAACCGCCTATCACGACCAGAGATTTTCCTGCCGGAACCGTCAGATCGACGCCGCGCAACACGTCATTGCGCCCGAACCGCTTTCTGACGCCGCAGAGCTGGAGCTTGGCCGGAAGGTCTTGCTGTGCGGCACGAATTTTACAGGCGGCTGTAACGGGAGAATCTGTCATGAGAAAAATATCTGGGTCAGAATATAGTTAAAGATCAGGATCAGGATTGAGGCCGAGACAACGGCATTCGTCGTCGCCTGTCCGACCCCTTGCGCCCCGCGCCCGGAATTATAACCGTGGTAACATCCCATCATGGACACCAGAAGACCGAAAGCGGCGGCCTTGATCAGGCCGGAGACGACATCGATACTCTCCAGGATGTCCCATGTTTGAGAAAGATAAGAGCCCGGGGAAAAATCCAGCGCATAAATTGCGACGGCATAACCGCCGAACACGCCGATAATATCGCCGATCAGAACCAGAATCGGGAGCATCAGGGTCCCCGCAATCAGGCGCGGTGCAATCAGATACTGGAACGGGTTGACGGAGAGCGTCTTTAACGCGTCGATCTGTTCCGTAACCCGCATCGTTCCGATTTCTGCAGCAATCGCTGCGCCAACGCGACCCGCGACCATCAGGCCCGCAAGAACCGGAGACAACTCGCGCGTAACCGACAGGACGACAACGCCCGCGATTGCACTTTCCGCATTAAAACGCGTAAAACCCGTATAGCTCTGGAGGGCAAGGACCATCCCCGTGAACAGGGCCGTCATCCCGACAACCGGGAGAGAATAATAACCGATATCTATAAACTGCCGGAAAATATGCCGGGCATAATAAGGAGGCAGAAGGGAATACCAGACGGACTGGAGAATAAAAACGGTCAAACGGCCAACAGCCGCAAAAAACGCGAGCATGGTCCGGCCGATCGCCTGGCAACTGTCGAGAACGTATTCCCAACCGATTTCCGTCGCCGCCTGCGTTTTTTGTCCCATCGGAGATCTAACAAAGTCCTGAAAAGACACTAAAATTTTGTTTTTCATCGTGAATCCGGGTTTAGGCCGTCCCATAAAAAGGGAAGCGTAAGGCGTACGAAATGGTCTGTCAATCTCTGGTCTTCCTGAGATTTGACGGCGCAGCGGCGATCTGATTCCGTCCGTTATGCTTGGCTGTGTAGAGTGCCGCGTCCGCGCGCTCGATCAGAGTTTCCCGGTCCTCGTCTGTCTGGAATTCGGCGACCCCGGCCGATAATGTTATCCGCCCGAGCTTTTCTCCGGTATTCCGGTTCACAACGTCTTTTGTTGCAACGGCTTCCCGGAGATGTTCCGCCACCGCCATTCCCGCCCGCAACGGTGTATCCGGAAGGATGATCGCAAACTCTTCCCCGCCATACCGTGCGGCAATATCGCGCCCCTTAACGCCTTCGACCATGGTCCGGGCGACAAGCCTGAGAACCTGATCCCCGACCTGATGCCCGAAATTGTCGTTAAAGGCTTTAAAGTGGTCGATATCCATCATGAGCAAAGAAAAGCTTTTCCCGTCATTCCGGCTTTCTCCGATAACGCGCCGAATTTCTACATCAAACGCTTTACGGTTTGAGAGACCTGTTAAACCGTCCGTCAGCGCTTCCTTCCGGATCAACTCCAGATCACGCTGAAGATCCTTCATTTTTTCTGCGGACTGGTCGAGTTTTTCTTCCAGGTTCCGATTATGCGCGACCATCTGGTCCGTGTCTTTCAGGATGTTTTCCAGAATGATCGTAAAATCCTCTGAATTCATGCCCGGCTTAATTTTTCCCGATACGTCCTTCAAGGCGCCGCTATACTGGGACGTGGCGCTGCGAACTTCAGAAACGGCGCCAGACATATCTTTCAGGGTCGAATTCAGTTGTGTGCCTGCGCGCTGAATAGCCTCTTCGTCTCTATGCGGACTCAGGAAACGGTAGAAAATTTCCTGGCAACGGTCCATAGTCAGTTGTTGGTTTTTGGACGTCAAAATATCGATGGCTTTATTCAATTCCGGATTGATCCGGGCATAAAAAACATACCACAATTCAAAAATATCCGGCGTAGGCGGGAGTTGTTCTTTCTCGATCCGGCTCATGGCCGTTTTGGCGTATGCCAGGGCCTGTTTTCTGCTATGTTCATACGTTAAAGCCATATCTTTGCTGCCCCTTATGCCGCCCTTCGAATTTATCATTTTTGCAAGTTTCATAATTTTATCAAAACTGTTTTCCGGATTTTCACCCGAATATATTCAAACATACACAAAAAATTCCAAGAACCCGCCATTCAGAGCCCCAAAACCCTGTGTTGTATACTAACCTGTACGATCTTGTTCTGACAAGCCATCAGTTTTATATCCCGGAAAAGTTTTCTTTACAAAAGGGAACAAGACGCCTGACAATTCTTCAGCCTAGGATTATATTCATACCAGAGGTCCGGTCGGGAACAATCCGGACAGTGATCCGGAGAATGTTCTCAACACAAAACGCGCGCTGGCGCAGCTCGGACATTTGCAGAAGGAGGCAGCGGATTACAGCTATATCACCCGCGAGGCGGACGACGAAGAGAATGACGGCGGGAATGATGATTTTTTGTGTTAAAGGGGTTTTCGCAGAGCTTCCTACTAATATGTACAAGCGATTATATAACAATAAAGGCATGAAAAAAAGACCGGTTCTGTTGCTAGGCCGGTCCGCGCCCCACCTGCCTCTACCTGGGAGACAGGAATTTCAATAAGCGGCTTGCTACCCGAATTAGGCAGCTTGTGCAACGTCTTGAACGAAGTTATCGTTCGCTGCAACAGCCATAGGTGCAATGTTATCGTTTGCAACTACTTTTTCGGCCCGATAACGGCGGAACCATGCCGGATACAGACTTTATCTTTACCACGCGCGTCGATCCTGTTTCGGCCCCGCCGCACCCCTCAAAATATGGCTCTAAGAAGTGTGGTGGAGCCGCCGGGCACTGCCCCCGGGTCCGCAACGCTTATTCCACAAAGCGTTTAGTATCATAGCCGTCTGACGGCAATTTCCATTATATAGGGAAATCCCTGAAAAATTCAAGAACGGCGCAAAAAAAATCACGAAACAGAGGGCGGTGACGACGGCCGGACCGTCGCGGCGTTTTCGATCTGATCCAGCGGCCAGACACTCGGAAGCGGCATGTCATTGAGCTGTTTGACAACCGCAAGCATCTCACCGAACGAATGCACAACATAATGCGCGCCCGCATCTCTCAGGCTTTGTTCGTCTTCCGGCGCGCAATGGGCACCGGCAAGAATACCAACGGCGATCCCGCCGGCTGCCCGGACGGCCTGGATCCCGGTCGGACTGTCCTCAACGCCGATGATCCAGTGTGGGTCATAGTCCTTTTCGATCGCGGCCTTCCGAACGACATCCGGCGCCGGTTTGGCGTGACCGACATTATCCCGCGTAAAAACCTGATCCGGCTTAATAAAGACATCAAGACCGGCGCTCCTTATTTTGGCCAGCGCCGACTCCCGGCGCCCGTTGGTCGCCACGGAAAAAGGAATCCCGGCTTCGGAAAGGCCTTTCAAAAACGCAGCCGCTCCCGAAATTGCCTGTACATCTGCATAGACATCTTTTGCAAAAGCGGCATATGCCGTCCTGAACGTCTCAAGATCGGGGATCTTTGAAGGATCATCCGCCTTTTCCAGACAAAAATTTTGCAAATTTTCAGAGTTTCGGTCAAAGCATCCGCCATGAATCAGGTCCGCAATGTCTTCCACCGCCGCCTCAACGCCGTATTGCCGGAGAAATTCAGGCAATCCGGATGCCAGAAGCCCCTCGGAATCGACCAGGGTTCCATCAAGATCAAGCACGACAGAAAAACGCGATCTGCGCATAGCCCAGGACAAAATTTCTACTAAAGATGGAGAATCCTCAAACATGTCTCGACCGCAGATAATTACATAATCAAGAGAGATTACGCAATCGCAAGCCAAAGATCAAGAAAAAATATGTGGAAAGCAGGGGGATCGCGTCAAGTTATGAATATAAAAAATGCATAGAAAGAGGTAATTCTTTATGGGTCATCCCTAGTTGAGGGGGTGTGATCTGCCGTGTAAGTTAGGCAGATCATGAAGAACAGGTATTGTAAAAGTTCGAAACTTTCAGAAGGCAAATTCCGGGAGCTTGTGAAGTACTTTTCCGTCGATCTGACGGCCGTCCAGATTGCCCGTTTATCCGGCCTCAATGTCAACACGGTGGATCGTTATTTACGCCTGATCCGGGAGCGGATAGCCTTTCATTGTGCGCAGGAATCACCCTTTTCCGGAACTGTCGAAGTGGACGAGAGCTATTTTGGCGCGCGGCGCGTGAAAGGCAAACGCGGGCGCGGGGCATCCGGGAAAACGCCCGTGTTCGGGATCTATGAGCGAGGCGGATGTGTGTATACGGAAGTTGTTCCTGATTGCTCGAAAGCCACACTGCAAGCCATTATTCGCGGTAAAATCGATGTAAAAAGTGTGATCAATTCAGATGGCTGGCGGGGCTATAATGGCCTGGTTGACATGGGCTACGGGCATTTTCGTGTTGATCACGGTAAGGATGAATTTGTAAGCGGGCCTAACCATATCAATGGAATTGAAGGCTTTTGGGGCATCGCCAAAGTCCGCCTGACCAAATTCAGAGGCATGCACGATTCAACTTTTTTCCTCCACTTGAAAGAAACTGAATTTCGGTATAACCATAGAAATGAAAACTTGACGAGGATCATCCTCAAAATGTGCAGATCACACCCCCTCAACTAGGGATGACCCTTCTTTATAAAATTCCCAAACCCCGTCATCAACTCTGCGAAGGCAGAGGATCCATTCCAAAGTTATCGCGAGCGGAAACCTGTTCTCGCCGTTCCTGTTTATGGCGACACAGCTTTCCTACGGTCTGAACAGAACGGCATCCGGCGCACTCAAGCAGACCTATTTCTCGGATGAAGAACGCGCAACCATGGCCTCGTTCATCTCATTTGCCTCGGTAATCCTGCGTGCACTGGCCTTCGTCGCGCTCGGTATGCTCGTCGACGCCATCGGCGAAGCAAACGGCCTGATGGTCTTCGCCGTCATCGTCATCCCGGTCTCGTTTGTGTATATCCACCTGATCCGGAAAACAGAGAAAAAAGCAAAATCAAACAGCTAAACACAGAGCCCGGTACAAATTGTCAATTCGATTTACAATTTGTACCGCTCCGCTGCCGCCAGGCCTGAAACATAAGAAGCATCCACAGCGTTGCGGCATGCCGGCCTTCTCCGCGAAGATGCGCGTCCCGGATCCCGGCAACCGCCACCGGATTGAAAATCCCATCGCGACGGAGCGTCTCGTCTGCCAGCAAATCCCCCATCCAGTCCCTAAGCGGCCCGCGCAACCATTCGGCCACCGGAATGGAAAAGCCCTGTTTGGGACGCTCGAACAATGCCGCGGGGACATGTTGCGCCAAAAGCCGGCGCAGCAGCCATTTCCCCTGCACCTCGCCGCCGGCCGGATCCGTGTGAAGTTTCATCTCCCCGGGCAGGCCCCAGACATATTCGAACAACCGGTGATCCAGAAGCGGGGCCCGCGCTTCGAGAGACGCTGCCATGCTCGCCCGGTCGACCTTGACAAGAACATCGTTCGGCAGATAATGCAGCGCATCCCCCGCCATCATCCGCTCCGCAAAGCCGAGACCGGAAAAGCCCGGCCCGGACAACTGTGCCAAAGCCGAAAACAAAGGCGTCGGCGGCTCACTTCCCGAGCCATACCCCTGCGTCAAAAGCCCGGCCGGATCCGCGCAGACAGAGAGCAGCCGCCGGTAAATCTCGTCCTGAGAGCCCATCGGAAGTACAGAGGCCAGCTTATACAGCCGCTCCCCGAATTGCGGATGACGCGGATTCAGACGGTCCCAGACATGCGGCGGCAACATCCGGATCAACGCGGCAACGCTCCCGCGGAGCGGCGCAGGCACCTTGCGCACTGCCCGCCATATGGCCCGGCCGGTCAGATGCCGGTTATACCCGCCCATCAATTCGTCTCCGCCATCCCCGGAGAGCGCAACTGTCACGTCTTCCCGCGCGAATTTCGAGACAAGATATGTCGGAATTGCCGAGATATCGGCGAACGGCTCGTCATACATCGACGGCAAAGCAGGAATAACCTCCCGTGCAGCCTCCGGCGAAAGGTAAAGCTCATGATGCTCCGTCCCGAGATGCGCAGCGACGTCGCGCGCATAAGCGGCTTCATCAAACCCGGCCTCATGGAACCCGATCGTATAGGTTTTCACAGGCCGCGCGGAACGCGCCTGCATCATGGCCGTCACCAGAGAACTGTCGATCCCGCCGGACAAAAACGCCCCGAGCGGCACGTCAGAGACCATCCGCTCCGAAACCGCCCGGCCGAGAAGATCGGAAAACCCGGAAAGAGCCTCATCCTCACTTCGCGGCATATCCCGCAGCCGCGCGTCCTCTATCACACGCGGCAGAGACCAGTAAGGCTCGATCTTCGCGGTAAGCGGCACATCGGCCCGCGCCGGCAGGTCGGCCTCCTCAATCATCATCCGGCAGCCGGGCGGAAGCGTCAGCGTATCCTGATAGATTGTATGCGGCGCAGGCACATACCCGTACCGCGTGTAGAGCCGTACACCCTCCCGGCTGAGATCCGGCGCAAAAGACGGATGCGCACACAGGGCTTTCAATTCGGAGCCAAAGACAATACCGGACACCGTCATCCGGCCTATGTAAAGCGGCTTTTTGCCAAGCCGGTCCCGCGCGAAATGCAAATGCCGCGCCTGACGGTCCCAGAGCGCAAACGCAAACATCCCCGCAATCTTCTGAAGGGTGCGGTTCAGCCCCCATGCCTCAACGGCGGCAAGCAGAACCTCGGTATCGGACCGCCCGCGAAACCGGACGCCGAGAGCCTCGAGATCTCCCCGCAAGTCCTGAAAATTGTAAATCTCGCCGTTAAAGACGATCACGTAACGCCCGCTCGGCGAGGCCATGGGCTGCGCGCCTTCCGGAGACAAATCGAGAATGGATAAACGCCGGTGCACAAGAACGGGAGCGGACGCGGAAGCCGCATCAGCCGCCGGCGCGTCCCAAAACCCGTCACTATCCGGTCCGCGATGCGCAATGGCTGCCGCCATCGCGAGGCCGGTTCGCTGACGCACGGCGCGTTCTTTTGCATCCAAATCCCAAAATCCGGCAATGCCGCACATGGAGCCGCCCTTTCAAAACTCTATGCCCTGATTGTTCTAAACCGCAGGCGCAGCCTGCCCTGTCGAAGTCTTGGTGAAAGAGGAAGAGCGCAGAGCTTTATCTTTTGCGTCATCCCCGCGAAGGCGGGGATCTTTAGGCACTTCCTTCAATAAGATTCCCGCTTTCGCGGGAATGACAGTTGTTTACAAAGAAGGGAGCTTATCCCTTAATCGGCGCGTCGACCCGTGACGGGAGATCGCCCGCGATCGGGAGGTCGTCCAGCATCTCGATCATCCCCGTCGGCTGAATGGCGAAATTCGCGATGAACAGCGCATTCGAATAGAACACAACCGCATCACACAGGAAAAATCCCTGCTCGTTCTTGCCTTCATACGTTGCCGGACGAACCGTCCCGGAAATCACGGATCGGGTCTGCTCGTCCATGTTTTCAGGGAAATACGGATTGTCGCTGTCCTCCGAGATCAGGAACGGTCCTTCCTCTCCGCGCACGAAGAAACAGAAAAAGCGCAGATAATCAAGGACATTATCGTCCGTCACCTGGATCGGGGCTTTCGCGTTGATTTCGTGGATTGGCGGAGACTGCCCGTTCAGGCGGGACAGGTTCCCGCTCTCGGTCAGGAAATAAATATTCAGGCGCGGATTCCCCCATGTCCGGTCGTGAAGACGGACCAGCGCCACTTTCCGCTTGTCGTAGAACGGCAACGGACGATAGGAAAGCTCGACCGTTGCGGGATCGACCTTGAATTTCCCGTCGATCGGGTTTTCGACCTTGTCGAGAAAGCCTTTTTTCCGATCCCCCTGCAGGACTGTCCAGTTCTCATCTTTATACATCGATACGCCTCTTAATATGATTCCGGAAAGATGTGGAGAGTTGTAGCGCGTTTGACGGCAAAAAACAAATTTAATCACAAGTATACGTGTTCCGAACCGCAGATAAAAGTCATAATTTCGGATAAAATTTTTGCATGGAGGCCTGCCGGAAACAGACATGAAAGCGGCTCTGGAACAAAATCCGGGGACAAAACAGAAAAAGGCTCAACAAATAAGCCCGTCTACGGATAATATAGAAAAGGGGATTTAAATGAAACACAATGAGAAAAGCGTAACGGGGAAGGGCCCGGACCGAAAAGACAAGCCGGGCGCTCCGCGCTCGGCACTGGGGCAGTACGCGTATCTGGTTTTTTCCTGCTGGCGGTTTGCGGGAGATCAAAAGGATAAAGGCCAAATCGTCGAGGACGGGACCCATGAAGATTTGCTCAAACACGGCGGACTCTATGCCCGCCTCTGGAAAATGCAAAGCGGAGGGTTTTTGGGAGATATAGGCTCTCCGAAAAGAGACGAGGAAAGCCCGTGAGAAACAATCTGTTCTCAAATGTCATCGAAGATGAAGGCGCTCCGAAAACCGCCTCCCCTGTCCCGTGGCTGGCATATATTATCCGGCCGTATCTGGGGCAGTTTCTCGGGTATACATGTTTTCATCTCATTCGGAACACGCTCTTTCGTCTCGCGCCTCTGTTTGTCGGGATCATTGTCGGGCTCTTTGAAAGCGGACGGCATCTAACGAATCCGTCGGAGATTTTTGTATGGGCGCTCGTCTATATTTCTGTATTCTTTTCCGCAAACCTGTCGATTTTCATGATGGCGTACCAGTCAAAATTATCGGACCGGATGGTCCGGAACTTCTGTCAAACCGCCTTTTCCCGGCTTGTGCACTTTCCGGTCGGCTGGTACGAATCGCGGGAAACGGGTCGTTCGATCCAGAAACTCGTCACGGCCCGCCACGGATTATATGAACTTTTCGACGGGTATTACTGGTATATCCTCCCTTTTCCGGCCATTCTGGCCAGTATCACGATTTCGGTGCTCAGTCTGGATGTGCCCGTCTACTATATTCCGCTTTTTGTCGTCTATATTCTGGTCTTCGCTGCGGCATCCGTCCTGACATTGCCTCGCCTGAAATACGCCTACGACATTCATAACAAGACGCTGGAAAGGATCACGGGCAAAGTCGGAGAATATCTGGGCGCGCCGTTTCTTTTGAAGACGTTTACACTTGAGAAATACGTCAAGAGCAAAACGCAGGACGCTGAAAAGCGCGGATTCAAGGCGAGAAGCAATGTCTTTAAACTTTATTACAGACGCTGGCTCCTTCTGAATTTTATCACATCGACATGGCTGGCATTGATCGTGCTTTTGACGATTTGGAACATCATTCAAGGAGAGATGTCGATTGCGGCGTTCAGCATGCTCGTTTTCATGGGTATGGACGTCATTAGTAAAGTCGAGATTTTTCCGCGCGCATCGTCGGAAATCACGGAGAGTTTGAGCAATTTTCAGCGCGTCCTGAAGATGATCAACGAAGAAGATCCCGGCTTTGAGGCGGAACGCCTCGAGAACCGGAAAAAGAAAGACCTTGCGATTGAGGCGGGCCGGATTGAATTCCGGGACATCCGGTTTGCGTACAACAAAACAAAAGACAACCCCGGCGGCGTTCTGAATGACCTGAACCTGATCGTAAAGGAGAGGCAAAGGATCGGGCTGGTCGGCGCATCCGGAGCCGGAAAGTCGACGATCGTAAAACTCCTTTGCGGGTTTTATCCTCTGTGTGAGGGCGGGATTTTCATTGACGGGCAGGATATCGCAAATGTGCAAATGAACAGCCTGCGCCGAAGCATCGCAATCATCCCGCAGGATACGGCGCTGATACAGGACACGGTCATGAACAATATTCGTCTCGGACGCCCCGATGCGTGTGACGGCGACGTCATGGTCGCAGCCCGGAAGGCCGCGTCGGAAGAGTTTATCAAAGGCTTGCCGCGCGGATATCGGACATTTGTTGGCGAGCGGGGCGTGAAACTCTCGGGCGGGCAAAGGCAGAGAATCGCGATTGCACGCGCGATCCTGAAAGACGCGCCGATCCTCATTCTTGACGAAGCCACATCAGCCCTTGACAGCGAATCCGAAAAACTGATTCAGGAAAGCCTGAAAGAGCTGATGAAAGGCAAAACCGTGATTGCCATCGCGCATCGCCTCTCGACCATTGCGCAT
>JANQFU010000058.1 GCA_028277665.1 Alphaproteobacteria bacterium
CTCCGGACCTCCGCGTTTAAACAACTCTATGACTGGATCCCGGCTTTCGCCGGGATGACGGTTGGTTTTGTAACTTATTCTTATCCATAGTTCAGGTTAATTATAGTACGTTGAACAAATAATTACGCACGAAAAGCCTTCTCTCCCGTGAGGTATATGGATAATCTGTGCGGAGGGCTGGAGTTTTTCACCACGAAGTAACCGTGTTAGGTCCTGACCCTAAATGTCACAACATTTTCAAATCGGATGATGTTTACGCGTTGAGCGGCGTATTGGATAATTATCTTTTCAATGCACTATATATCAGAATGTTAAGGTACGCGCATATTTTAAAGCGATTGCCCTCCTGCTACTCCACCCGCGCGGGGCTGTAGACATTGACGGGGCCGGCGGTGGCGCGGAGCGCCGGGCGGAGGGCGCCGAGCGCCGTCCCGAGATCGCCGAGCGTGCCGGATGAGACATGCAGGAAGCGCATCAGTTCTTCAAGCGGCGTATCCGGCCCTGGAAGTTTGACAAGCGGAACATCCCGCCAGTCGTCGAGACCCCGCTCTTCGGCGATGGCCGAGAGCACGGCGACATAGCCGCCTTCATGGTCTGCGAGTCCGTTATTGAGGGCGTCCCGCCCCGTCCAGACCCGCCCGCCGGCGAGGGGTTCGAGATCTTCCGGCGGGAGAAATCGCCCTTCCGCGACCCGGTCCAGAAAATCGGCGTAGGTGCGGTCCAGCATGGCGTTCAGGCGCGCGCGGCCTTTGTCTCCGAACGGGCGGTTCAGGGACAGGAAGCGTCCTGATTCCTCGTCGTCCGTCGCCGAGACGCTCTCCCAGTTGACGCCGAGCTTGTCCCACATCTGCGCGAGCGAAAATTTTCCGCCCGCGACGCCGATCGATCCGGTCAGCGTTCCGGGCAGGGTATAAATCTCATCCGCCGCGCTGGCCGCCCAATACCCCCCGGAAGCCGCCATGTCGCCCATTGAGACGATGACCGTCTTGCCGTGATCCTGCGCGTAGCGGACCGCGTGCCGGATCGTTTCCGATGCCGACGGAGAGCCGCCGGGCGAATCGATTCGCAGCAGGATCGTATCGATCTGCAGCGAATCTCCCGCCGTATAGAGCGCGTCTGCGACATCGTCCGCGCTTCCGTTCTCGCCGCCGAAGCTTTCCCCTGCGCCGGATGCGGCCGGAAAGATCGGACCGTTGACGTGAACGAGCGCGACAGGGGATCCGGACTTGCGGCTTTTCGGCGCGCTCCGGTGCGATCCCGCTTTTGCAGACAGGCGGTAATCCTGAAATTCGGCGAAGGGTGCGCTGAATTGCGCTGCGAGAT
Organism: Alphaproteobacteria bacterium; assembly: GCA_028277665.1. GTDB lineage: Bacteria > Pseudomonadota > Alphaproteobacteria > Micavibrionales > Micavibrionaceae > JANQFU01. The sequence goes on from JANQFU010000058.1 coordinate 1,324, forward strand.
CGCTCTCCGCCTCCTCGACATAGGCCAGCCAGTCGATCAGACCGGAGCCGAGCGCCTCGTCATCCAGAAGAAGTCCCTTGTCCAGCGCCTTTTGAACCTCTTGCGGGGTAAGGCCTCTCGCCGCGGCGATGTCGCTTGTGATCTGCGCCGATAGATCTTTCAGAAGCCGGGTCGTCATCTCGCGGTTTTCCGGGCTCATGTCCGTGCGCATAAAAGGCTCGATGAATGATTTATAGGCTTCGCGGCGCTCATATTCCGGTTTGACGCCGATCTTGTCGAGCGCCCTCCGGAAGAAGGGCTCTTCGATCGACAGGGGTTCCAGCATCAAAAGGCCGCCCGGCTGCATCAGAATCCGGTCGAAGGCAGAAGCCAGATAATAGGCTCCGAGCGAGCTCCCGAGATCCGCGAAAGAGGGCGTATAGATATGGGCCGGTTTCCCGGTTTTGCGGAAATCGAGAACGGCGGCCCGAAACTCCTGAATGCGCGCCAGAGAGAGGCCGTTCGGATACAGGCGGACATACAGGGCCTTGACGTCCGGATCGGCGGCCGCGTCATAGATCGTCCGGATCAGGTCGAAAAAGGAGATCTCCAGAAACGCGAGCGGATTGGTCAGCGTTGGCGCCGCCGGGACTTCGGGATAATCTCCGTCCAGGTCAAGCGCCAGAATTTTCGGGCCGGGCGGGACGGCGGGGGCCGGCGGGCCGAGATCGCCTTTCGGGAAGAAAAGCGCCAGCATGAGAATGAGCAAAACGACGCAAAATCCGATGGCGGCAAACGCGCGGCCGAGTGCGCGTGCGGCAAGCCGTGCCGCGCCATGCCATGACAGAGCGGGCAGAAAACCGGCAAGGCCTTTCTTTTTCCAGTCCCCCCTTTTTCCTTTCCGGCGCGGTGCCCATGATTTAACCAGACGGGTCATGCGCGAGAGCCTTCCGGTACGCACAGGCATTGCGCCTTGTGACGGAGCCAGTGATCAGTAAGGACGCAGGCGACCATGGCTTCCGCGACCGGCGCGCCGCGCAGGCCGACGCAGGGATCATGCCGCCCTTTGGTTGCGATTTCCGTTTCATTGCCGTGGAGGTCGATTGTCGGTTGCGGGATCAGGATCGAAGCCGTCGGCTTGAAGGCCGCGCGGGCGATAATCTCCTGCCCGCTCGATATGCCGCCAAGAATGCCGCCCGCGTGATTTCTGTCGAAGACGGGGGCACCGCTCTCGTCCGGCGTGTGCCGGATCGGATCGGCGTTGTCTTCCCCGCACAGGGCGGCGGCCGCGAATCCGTCTCCGATCTCAACGCCCTTGACGGCGTTGATGGACATCAGGGCTTTGGCCAGATCGGCGTCGAGCCTGTCATAGACCGGGGCGCCAAGCCCGACGGGAACGCCCCGCGCGCGGATTTCGACGACGGCGCCGACGCTGGAGCCGCGCTTGCGGATCTCATCCAGATAAGCGGCGAAACGCGGGACGGCCTGCGGATCCGGGCAGAAAAAATCGTTCCGGCCGATTTCGGAATCGTCCCAGTTTGAGGAATCCGCGGCCTCGGCCCCGATCCGGATCACACCCGCGCGGATCGCGATTCGGTCGCCGATTTCGTGGGAGAGGATTTTCCGGGCGATAGCGCCCGCCGCGACCCGGATCGCGGTTTCCCGCGCGGACGCCCGCCCGCCGCCGCGATAATCCCGCAGGCCGTATTTGGCCTGATAGGTGTAATCGGCGTGGCCGGGGCGGAATTTTTCGGCGATCTCGCTATAATCGCGGCTGCGCATATCCTGATTCTCGATGATCAGGGAGATCGGCGCGCCGGTTGTCTGTCCGTCGAAAACGCCCGAGAGAATTTTGACCGTATCCGGTTCGCGGCGCTGGGTCGTATGCCGCGACTGCCCGGGCTTCCGGCGGTCCAGAAAAGACTGGATGTCCGACTCGGACAGGGGAATTCCGGGCGGGACGCCATCCACAATGCCGCCGATCGCCGGGCCGTGGCTCTCTCCCCAACTCGCATATTGAAACAAGGTTCCGAATCTGTTTCCCGACATCCTTAACACCCCTCAATTTTGTCATTGCGAGCCCGCGGAGCGGGCGCGGCAATCCAGAATCTTACAGATTTAAACGCTTTTTCTGGATTGCTTCGTCGCTTACAGCTCCTCGCAATGACGGAAAAGAAGACCTTTCACGAAATTGAGGGGTGGTAAGCCCGACATCCGTGAAGGTTTCCTTTTTTCTGCGCTTTCTGCTAGTCTAAATGAATACAAAGCCAAGTAAAGTCTCATCTGAAAAAGGACGGTCGGGCCATGAGCAGGGAATATGTCGAACGCCGGGTCAGGGAAGCTCTCGACAAGCATGACGGGAGCCCGGCCCGTGCGCGCCAGCAGATTATCGCCTGGACTTATGAGGATCCAAAGCTCCTGCAGGACTTGACGCGCCCGCATCTGACGGGGATCGTCGCCTATGCGGTAAGCAGCGTGCTCTCCCATGCCAAAGACGCGCAAGTCGAGCCCGTTGAGCCGCCGGACGAGCCGGAGATCATCGATTCGCCCTTGAAACAGGCGCCGGGAGATGCATTCGGGCTCGACCTTCTGAAAGCGCTCTCAAAGGGCGGATCGACGACGTTCGGCCTCGGCGCGTATGAAGGAGCGCCCCGGAAAACGGGGCAAGCCTCCAAACGTCATATCGAAACCATCCGCGAGATGGCCCGCAAGAGCGGTAAAAGCAGCGAAGGGGACGGATCGCCGGATGCATCCTGAGTCCTTCCTGAAAGCGGAGGGCTGGGCGGATGCCGCGCGCGAGCCTCTATGCTCCGACATGTCCCCGCGGGTTTATACACGGCTGCGCAAAGAGGGGCGGGACCATACCGCCATTTTGGTTCGCATGCCGCGCGACGATTCGCCGGACGCGCTGATCGGGCATCTCTACGGGGATATGCTTTATCTGAATGCGCATTTCCGCGCGCACGGCATCCGCGTCCCGGAAATCTACGCGGCGGATCCGGAAAACGCGCTCGCCCTTATCGAGGATTTCGGCGATCTGACCCTCGACAAGGCGCTTGCCGCAGGGGCGATCGGCAAGGCGGAAGCCTATACCCGGGCGGCACAGGCGCTTCGCGCCTTTCACGACGTTCCGTTCCCCGAAGAGAAGACGGCGGCGTTTCGTCTCAGGGTCTATGAGCGCAGCCATATCCGCAAGGCGCTGGCCTATTTCCCGCAATGGGTGTTGCCGGAAATTATAAGGGGACAGTCTATAACAGGAACCTCTGCCAAAACCCCCTTAATACAAAATTCGTCATCCCCGCGAAGGCGGGAACCTTTTCAAAACAATCTACCGAAAGATCCCCGCCTTCGCGGGGATGACGACTCATTTATAAAAGATTATACCGCAGAATGGGCGGACGCCTGGGAAGAGGTCTTCAGGGCGCGGGAAAGCGGCGCTTGCCGCGCTCTGCTCCATGTCGATTTTTTCCCGGGCAATCTGGCTCTGCTTCCGGACGGCGAGATCGGCATTCTCGATTATCAGGGCGCGCTGGAGGGGCCGACGGCTTACGATCTTGTCAATCTGGCCGCGGACGCTCGCCGCATGCCGGACCCGGGCGTCGAGTCCGTCGTCCGGGGCGCATATGCCCCGCACCCGGACGTTCTGGAAGACTGGGCTCCTCTGGCCGCGGAATTTCATGCACGGGTCGCCGGGCAATGCCTGAAAATCGCCGCAGAAACCGGCCAGACCCGCTATCTGGCCTTCGTTCCGTGCGCGCTCGCCCATCTCCGCCGGGATCTGGAAAGCGATCCGCGCCTTGCGCCGGTCATGCGGTTTTTACAGCGTAACGCTTTCTCCTTGTGACATGGATCACAGACAGGTCGTTCTGATTATTCCATAATGCTCTGAAAAAATAAAAAGAGGGCATTATGGCGGCATACTACGCATCCGTGGGCGATCTGAATAATCAGAAAATCATGCAACTGCTCCGCGATACACGCGAGATCAAAGAGCGGGTCCGGGAAGACAAACGAACGTTCCTCGACGTTTGCGCCGGTAGAATGATGGGCATGATGTTTTATGAGCCCTCGACGCGAACATCCGGATCATTCGCCAAAGCCATGACGTATCTCGGCGGGCTGATTTATGAATTCAACATCGCTGCTTCATCAATTGCCAAAGGGGAAAGCCTGGACGATACGGCGCGGATGGTTGCGATGGAAAGCGATCTTCTCGTCGTCCGGCATAAGAAAGCCGGCACGACAAGGCATCTGGCAGAAGAGACCCTTGATATTCCCGTCCTGAACGCAGGTGAGGGAACGGGGGAACATCCAACGCAGGCTTTGCTCGATGTGTTCACAATCTGGGAAACATTCGGATATCCGGAAACACTTGAGGGAATCACAATCGGGTTTTACGGCGATCTGGCTCACGGGCGGACATGTCATTCCCTGATCAAGCTCGCCAGCCGGCTCGGCGCAAATTTTGTCTGCATTGCGCCTGAAGAGGCCCTCCAAATGCCGGACCGCTATATTGAATACGGGGAAGGCGAGGGTGCAACCGTGTGCCGCACGGATGACATCAACGCGGAAATCGCTGGACTCGACGTCCTGTATGTCACAAGGTTACAGCGCGAACGCCTCCCGGATGAGTTACATCACCATTATAACGAACAAAAAAGCGATTACGGCGTGACGCCGGAATTGCTGAAAAATTTTCCGGAGAAATCGATCGTTATGCATCCGTTACCGCGTCTTGATGAACTGGACGCAAGATGCGATAAAGACCCCCGCGCAGCCTATTTCAAGCAGGCAAATAACGGGATTTTCGCAAGAATGGCTTTGATCATGCATTATCTGGATCTTTCAAACGGACACCTGATGAGCCGCCAGAATACGGAACCAAGACGGCTGCGCGTGACATAACACATAACCAAAAAATGACAAGACAGATGCCTCCCCGTAATCCTGTAAAATTCTTGTTTCTCTCCGCCCTCCCGGAGGGGCAGGAACGTGCCTTGATGGACTCTCTTCCGCGCGTTGTCTATGAAGACGGGGGCGTCATATTCGAGCGAGGAGACGAGACGACCGATATCTATTTCATTCTCGAAGGGGCGACAAAATCCGCCACTTACGGTCCTGAAGGCAATCTGGCCTATTTCAAGATGCGCAAGGAAGGCGATTTTTTCGGGTATTATTCCGCCGTAACCGGAAAGCCCCGGACTGCTAATATGATAGCGGTCGGACATACCGTTCTGGCGAAAATGAGCGGTAAGGCGTTCATGGAGCTTGTCCTCTCTCACAGAGCGTTAAGCGAATACATGCTGAAAATGGTAACAGAGCTTCTCCGCTCCGAGACGGACCGGATTACAAACCTGATTACGATGGATGCGCGCGGACGTCTTGCCGCGGAGATCGTGAGCTTATGCGCGGCGGCAAAAGGGGACGGGCGGATTGTCGAGATCCCCCCGCGCAACGAATTCGCCGCCCGTCTTGGCATGACCCGGGAGACACTGGCCCGGAATCTTTCGCTTTTTGTGCAGGACGGAATTCTTGAATTACAGCAGAATCATCTCCATATTCTCGATATCGAACGACTGTCAGATTTTTATCTGTGGAGATTTAACGTGTAAGGTCGGCATGTCTGGCAGCTTCTGCCCGACTCCCGCAACCATCCGCCAAGGAGAGCCCCGCCGAGGAGAAAGGCCCAGAGAATAAAGGGCAGGAGCGGATGACGGGTCACGGAGTCGTTCCGGTATGTCACGGCATTGCGCAAATCGATCACGCCGTTGTGGATCCCCCCCGGACGAACGGAGCGGGCCAGGCGCACCGGCGGTACACCATCTTTTTGATAGACAAAAATCTCTCCGCCGCTGTGGTGCACATAAGGCGCGAGATGCGCGTCTGTTGTCACGACGTCGCGATATTCCGGGGTATCCGGATCACCGGCGTAGATGTGCCGGCTTTTTCCGGTTACGGGATCTTCGAGACGATAGAGCCCGTCCTGATCGAGAGCCGCCGTCCCCTGTACCCATCCCCTCATGTTCGAAAATTCCGGAAGGGGGAGAAGCGGGATTGTCTGCGCCCGATCATCCGGGCGGCATAGGCGGACGTCGATTTTCTCTTCGGTCAGGCCGGCGGTCCGGCGGCGGATGCGCAGGGTTTTGCCGCTCTGAGTGATCTCGAGCGCGTTTTCGTCGAGCGCGGGCTCGCCCATCAACCAGTGCACCATGCGCTGCATTAACGCAGGGTAGGGCCCGCCGCCGAGATAATGCCGCCGCCAGAGCCAAATCTGGTCCGATGTTAACTGGGCGATCCGTCCCTCTCCGACATGTGCGAGAAGTAAAAGAGGATCTTTCTGTTCTCCACGGAGCAAGACTTGCGGCCCTTTATCCGAAGCAGAAATTTCCGGGTTTGGAACGACCCGGACCTGACGCAGCCACGGCCCGGTGCTCTTCCCGGCATTGCCGAGGATTTCTGTGACCGGATGAATGTTTCCGAGCTCCGTCAGGCGCGGCTGGATCTCTGCGGTGTAAACAACATTCCTTTCGGGATCCGGGAGACCGGGTAAAATCGGGCCGAGCGGGCCTTCAGCCAGAGAGCGCGCCGGGTCGGCAAACGCGGGGCCGTTGACGACGAGCAGGCCGCCGCCTTCCCGGACGTATCGTGCGATATTCTCGAAATAATGTTGCGGCAGAATCCGCATCATCTGAAAGCGGTCGAAAACGATCAGGTCGAAGTCATAGAGTTTTTTCTCGAACAACTCGTTGATCGGAAAGACAATCAGGGCCATATCGTTTTGCGGCGTCGGGTCGATTTTCTGCGGCTGACGCAAGATTGTGAAATGGACGAGATCGATCCCGGGATCGCCGGTCAGCAGATCCCGCCATGTTCGCCCGCCGTTATGCGGCAGCCCGGAGACGAGCAGGACTTTCAGCCGGTCCCGGATCCCGTTGATTCGCAGCGCACGGGTATTATTGCGCGCGGTTAATTCTCCCGGCGCCGGCGGCGCATGAATTTCGGCAATGATCTCGCCATTATGCGGAACGGGAATATCGACATCGGCCGGAACGCCCGGACGCACGTTCATAAAGCGGACGTCCCCGTCTTCGCTGCGGATCCTGACGGAGACGACATCCCCCTCTTTCGCCTCTGACGGCGTATCAATCACCCGAAAGGTCACTTTCACCGTTTTGCCGGCAATCCCGTAAGCCGGCGCGCTCAAAATCTCGACACGCCGGTCGAATGCCGCCGGATCTCCTGTCAGGATCGCATGAACCGGACCGTAGGGAGATGCGGAGCCCGCCACGTTCCTGCCTTCGCCTTCGTCTTCGCCGTTTTCTTTATCAATATTCGGGACGTCCTGTACCTGTCCGTCTGTGATCAGGATCAACCCGGCGCGCCGGGACGGGGGCACATCCGCGAACAGACGCTCTGCCGCCGCAAAAAGGGCCGTGCGCGGATCGGTAAAACCGGTTCCCGAAAAATATGCGGGCGCATACCGGACCTCCGGCGGGGAGGATAGCCCCTGAAAGCGGGATTTGAGCGCATCCAGTGCCGCAGCACTTTGCGCGGCGCGCGCTTCGAAAGATTGGGACAAGGACGTATCCGTCACGACCCCGACCACAGGCGGCAAAGGGGTGCGCACCGTCTCCAGCACGGACGGCCCGGAAAGAAGGAGCAAGGTTCCCGCTACAAAAAGGAAACGCCATCCGCCGCCCCGGGCACGCCAGTAGAGCGAAACGCCGAGCAGAAGCAGGGCGAGAGTCCCTCCCGCAATCATCATCCACAAAGGAGCCTCCGGGGACCAGAGGAGATGCGTATGAATGTCGATGCCGATGCCCATAAAATCAATCATCATCGTCCGAGCCTCTCCAGAATTTTGGGGAGATGGATTTGATCGGCCTTGTAATTCCCGGTGAGCGCATACATCACCAGATTGACCCCGAAACGCTCTGCGAGGATGAGGTCTGCGCTCTGCGACCCTTGCGCCGACAGGGCCCAGGCTCCGGCCCAGTCATGAGCCCCGATGATCACCGGAGAAACGGGATAGGCATCGTCACTCTTCCCGGCGGTCCAGAGCGGCGCGCCGTCATACAGACCCGGCACCCGGCCCGGAAGGAGATAATAACTGCGGAACAGGACATGATCTTTCGGGGCGCGCACAAGCGGCGGAAGGCCGAGCCCGTTCGTGATCTCGCGCAGTTCCCGGACTTGCGCAGAGGCGACCGGACTATCCTGCAGGCTCGCATCGCGCGTATCAAAAAAAATCATGCCGCCATAGGCCAGATAGGCCCGCAGCGCAGCGCGCCGGGCGGCAGAAGAGGGCGCATCCGAATCCGGGCGGCCGTCAAGCGGCCAGTAGATCAACGGAAAAAACGAGAGCGGATCGCGGCCCGGAACCACCGGGACGACGCCGGCGGGCTCCACGGATGTTCGTGCCGCCAGAAGTCCCGCCAAAGCGTTGAGGCCGCGTTCCGTGCGGTTATCAAGATCCGCCCGGCCGCTTGGCACATACGCCAGATAAATTTCTCCCGCGAGCTCTTCCGGCGGTGGAAGCGACGCGGCTCCGGCCGGACGCGCAAGAGGAGCGAATAAAAGAAAAACACAGATAAAGAAAAGACAAGATAATAAGCGGCCGGCCGCCCGCACCGAGGTCGCCGGCCGTGTAATCCAGAGCGTAACAATCCAGTCAATCAGAAACAGAAAAAGTGCCGTGAGCATAAGCGGGGCGAAGAGGCTTGCCTCCCGGTCGTCTCCGGGGGTGAGGCGGGTCACGCCGCGCGGCAGGCGTTCGAGTTTTTCCGGATAAGAGATATGCTTCCCGGCATTCAGGGCCGAATCCGCCCCGTCGTCCGATCTGTTTTGATCGCGGTAACGCCCCGGCGGGCTTTTCGGGCCGGGGATCAGGGCGGCGGATTCCGGCGTCACGGGAAGAAAATCCGCAGGCGGCGGCTGAAGGCGGCCGTACCCGTCCAGAATCTGAACAGGCCGCAAACCGGCGGCCGCGGCATGGTTCTTGTCTATCGCCTGCGCCTCTTGCGCCGTCAGACCGGCAAACCGGCGCAGCATCTCGACATAAAATCCGGACAGACATAAATCCGACCAGCCGGGTCCGGCCGTCGTGTGGACGAGAATGAAGGAGCCTTGCCCGGAGAACCGGCCTGTGACCAGCGGCGTGCCGTCTTCCAGAGTGGCCCAGCTTTGCGCGGGGCCGTCGTCTCCGGCCAGCGGATCGCTCAAAATCTGGTTCCGGACCCGGACGTCTTTCCCCCCTTCAAGCGCGGCCAGCGGGCTTTGGGACGGTATGGGCGCGATCGCGAGCGGCGTCCCTTGCGAAAACGCGCCCTCCGAAAACCGTCCGCCGGTGCGCACCGGCACAGGCACGAGAACGGGTTCCGAGGCCGCCATTTTCGGTCCCGCGAAACGCACGAGAACGCCGCCGCCTTCAATCCAGCGTGTCAGGCGCGCCTGCACATCATCGGGAAGCCGTCCGCTATCGGGCAGAACGATCATCTGCAACGGCGGATCCTGTGATAAAAGAGCCTCATAATCCCCCGCCAGCGGATCGGAGAATGCGGCAAGGGCACTGCCGATATAATGCGCGGGCTCATCAAGATCGCGCGGCGCGCTCTCCGCCTCAAGCGAAAGATAACCGGTTCTGTAGGTCCGGAACCGTCGATCGAGCAAAAAGACGCTGCCTGCGCCGGGAACGCCGGTTATCCCGATGCGCGCGGCATCCCGCATGAAACGCGCGGGCATATCGATCCCGGTCCGATAAAGCGCGGGGGAAAGAGGCTTTCCGCTGTCTATCGCCTCAATCAGCGGCCGCGCCGCAAGGACGTCCCCCGCATGATCGTAAACTCTTAAAGAGACGCTCTCCGGAAAGCGGTTCCATCGCTCCGCCCCGATATCAATTTCGAATCCTGTCCCGCCCTCGCGTTTGATCCGGACACCCCGGATCAAAACCGGCGGCAATATTATGGCCTCACCCGCATCATGACGGCCGGCGGAGGGCGTTACCAGCTTGACGTCTCCCTGTTCCTGAAGTTTTTCCAGAAAACGGGTGAAGGATTCCGCGGATCCGCCGGGATATGGGGGAGAGAGGACGTCGCTCTCGCCGCCGTGCGGGATACGTTCAAGGCTCTGCGCGGCGGCTTCGTAATCCGGAAGCCACGGACGCGGGGACAGGGTTTCGAGGGCGGCGGAGACTTCCGGCGCGCTCAAAGGCCCGGAGAGATACGGCGCGGGATCCTGCCCCGGGCGGGATTGCGCCGCGCTCGTCAAAAGATAAACCGGGCGTCCCGCACGATCTGCCGCGCGCGCGATCCGCGCGGCTTCGCGCGTCATCGACGGCCAGAAGGGCGCGCTGAACAGGCTGTTTTCGAGGACGATCCGTACAGGCCCGCTTCCGGACAGCGGCGCGGCCTGACGCAGGACCGGCTGCGAGAGCGCCAAAAGGACAAGCGCGGCGAGCAGAAGGCGCAAGAGCAAAAGCCACCACGGCATGCGGGCCGCCGTCTTCGGTGTGGGCGGAACGTCATTGAGAAAACGCCATGCCGGAAACCGGATCAGCCGGGGGCGCGGCGGCAAAGTCCGGAGCAAAAACCATAGCGCCGGAAGCCCCGCAAGCCCGAGAAGGACCCACGGAGACAGGAACGTGATCTGGGATAGCGCGGCAGAAAAAGCAGACATGCGTGATCTTTAGGCCTTTCCTTGTGTGAAATGGCATAGAGCGGACATGATATCCTCCGGCGGCGTGTCGGTCGCATGGCGCAGGAGACGGGCGTCATGGGCGGCGCAGGCGTCTTCGAGCGCGCTCTGATGAGCCGCAAGGCGCGCAAGATACGCCGCGCGGCTGTCTTCACAGCGGGCAAGCTCGATCCGGGGGGCTGCGGCGGCATCGGCAGTGGCAGCGGAATCTTCGAACACGACGCGGCCGCGAAAGGGAAAACGGATTTCTGCCGGATCGAGGATCTGCAGGGCGAGGATATGCGTCCCGTTCCGCGCGCAGCGCCCGAGAAAATCCCGGAAGGTCTCGGGCGGGAACAGAAAATCGCTTGCGACGGCCAGGAGGGAAGCGCCCGGCGGCAGGGTTTCCGGAAGAGGGGAGCGCATTGCGCGCGCGGGAGCGTCGCCCGGAATCGGCAGGTGGAGCAGCGCGGCGGCGAGATCGTCAAGACGGCCCTTGGCCGGCGGTGCATCCGGGCGGAGGAGGACAGGGATGTCTCCGGATTTTTGCGCAAGAATCGCAAGCGCGGCCAGAAAAAGCTGTGCCGCGGCGCGCTTTTCCGGAAGGTTTCCGGCCGAGCGGAACGCCATGCCTGCGCCCGGATCGCACCACAGACAGACATGCCGCGTCCCGGTCCATTCTCTCTGGCGGATGAAAACCTGATCGCTGCGGGCGCTGCGCCGCCAGTCGATATCCTGCGGGCGGTCGCCGCTCTGATAGGGGCGGAATTGCCAGAAATCCGCGCCGGGACCGGCGCGTTTGCGCGGGCGCGTTCCGGGATAGGGCGAATCGGGCCGTATGCCGGGCAGGACCCCGGGACCGGCGCGTGCGGCCAGTCTGGCCGCCGCATCCAAAAGCGCGGCCGCAGAACGATATCCGCTTTGCCTTTTGGACGGGAGGAGAAGACTGGACAGACCGCTCGGCACGATGGGACTCCTCTTACAATGTCTCGGCGGCGCGGCGGATCAGCGTATCCTTGTCGAGCCCGTCCGCGCGCGCGCGGTAGCTCAGCTCCATGCGGTGCTTGAGAACCGGCACGGCAAGATCGATGACGTCGTCGGTCGACGGCGCGCTGCGCCCGTCCAGAAGGGCTTTGGCCCGGATCGCAAGCATCAGGGATTGCGCTCCGCGCGGCCCCGGCGCCCAGAGCAGGGGCGCACCGGCTCCTTCCGTGTTCACAGGATTCGTATCCGGGTGACGCAGGCGGCGCACGAGTTTGAGAATGGCCTCGATCGCGTCGTCCGGGACCGGCATGCCGCGCACGAAATGCTGGAGACCGCCCAGATCATCCGGGGAAAAGACGGTTTCCGCCGCGCTGCGGCTTTGCCCCGTCGTCGCGAGGAGCATCTCCTTTTCGGCCTGTTTTGTGGGATAATCGACGTCAATCTGCATCAGAAACCGGTCGAGTTGCGCCTCGGGGAGCGGATAGGTGCCTTCCTGCTCGATCGGGTTCTGGGTGGCCAGAACGTGGAACGGGCGGGGCAGGGCATGCGTTTTGCCGCTGATGCTGACCTCGCCTTCCTGCATGGCCTGAAGCAGGGCGCTTTGCGTGCGCGGGCTTGCGCGGTTGATCTCGTCCGCCATCAGGAAATGTGTAAAAACCGGCCCTTCGATGAACCGGAAGCCGCGCTTTCCGGATCCGTTTTCTTCAAGGATTTCGGAGCCGAGCACGTCCGAGGGCATCAGATCCGGCGTGCACTGGATCCGGCTATGCGTGAGGCCGAGGACTTTTGAAACGCCGGCGACAAGCAGGGTCTTTCCGAGACCCGGGACGCCGATCAAAAGAACATGCCCGCCCGAGAGCAGCGCCGAGAGAGTCAGGTCGATGACGCGGTCCTGCCCTAGAATAATGCGCCCGACTTCCTCCCGCGCTGTCCGGCAGAGATCCTGCGCGGTTTCGAAAGCGGTGTCGGCGTCGATGTCGATATGGGGCGTGTTTTTTCGGGCGGTCATTCCGGGCTCCCTTTATGGGGGTGAAAGAGTCTGATATGTTTTGTTGAACAACTAGCAGATTTTCCATGAACCTGAAACCTGTTGCGCGTATTGATCCGGAAAATAACGCCGCGGCGGCATGGCTCCGCGGTGCGGCGGCGCGCGCGGTGATGAGCGCCCTTCACGAAGACGCCCTGTTTGTTGGCGGCTGCGTCCGCAATGCCCTGCTGGGCGCGTCCGTCAAGGATGTGGATCTGGCCACGCCCAAAACGCCGGAGGCCGTTATCGCGGATCTCAAAGCCGCCGGATTGTCTTACGCGCCGACCGGGATCGACCACGGCACGGTCACGGCGATTGTCAAAACGCCGGACGGCGCATATCAGACTTTCGAGATCACGACCCTGCGCCGGGATCTCAGGACGGACGGCCGCCACGCGGTTGTCGATTTCACGCAAGACTGGGCGGAAGACGCCCGGCGGCGGGATTTTACAATGAACACGCTTCTTGCGGACGGGAAGGGCAATGTCTTCGATCCGACCGGCGAGGGCTATGCGGATCTGCAGGCCGGGCGCGTGCGGTTTGTCGGGCCTCCCCGCGCGCGAATCCGGGAGGATTACCTGCGTATTCTGCGTTTCTTCCGTTTTTCGGCGCGCTACGGATCGGGCGGGCTCGATCCGGACGGGCTCGCCGCCTGCGCCGAAGAACGGGCGGGGCTGGATACGCTCTCCCGGGAGCGGATCATGCAGGAGGTTTTCCGCCTTCTGGGGGAGGTAAGTTCTGTGGATAAAACCGTGGATATCCTGTGGACGTTAAATGAATACAATTTTTTATCCCCGATTTTTTCAGACCCGGAAGGGATCCACTGGTACAAAAATCTGATAAAGAACGGGAGAATACATTCCGGCGATATAACCCGCCTGATCGCCTGCGCAAACAAGCTCTCTCTTGCGGATATGGAGAAATATCTCCTTTTCTCGAACGCGCAGAAAAGGGCGTTTCTGGATATCGTCAAATGTATGCGCGATCCGTTTACCCAGAAAACCGCGATCTACCATTACGGTTATCCGGTCGTGGGGCAGGCGCTCGCGCTTGCTGCCGCCCGGCCCGATGCGCCGGACTTATCCATAGATGTGGATGACTATCTGGCTTTGAAAGACTGGCGTCCGCCGGTTTTCCCCGTGACAGGGCATGATGTAAAAGATCTCCGCCCGGATCTGAGCGGCCCCGAAATCGGCGCGGCGCTCCGGGAGGCGGAAAACTGGTGGCTTGCACAGGATTTCCTTCCGGACCGGGATGCCTGTCTGGCATATCTCGCCGGAGAAAGGTTAAATCAGGTGTTTGATCCACACCATCACTGGACGGGATCAAACAGCTAATCTCCTTCACCGGGAGCCGGGCTGAAATATTTCTCAAATTTGTCTTCGACGTCCTTATAGTCGTCCGCATCGGGCGGGGCAGGTTTTTTTCGCGTGATATTCGGCCATTTTTCCGAGTATTCGCGGTTCATTTCAAGAAATTTCTCCGCGCGCGGATCAAGGTCCGAAACAATGGCTTCGGCCGGACATTCCGGCTCGCACACGCCGCAATCGATGCATTCGTCCGGGTTGATTACAAGCATATTTTCCCCCTCATAAAAACAATCGACCGGGCAGACATCGACGCAATCCGTGTATTTACACTTGATACAGATATCGAGCACCACGTATGGCATGACCGGCTCCTGTTTTAGGGAAAATTTTTGCTTGTCATGGACAGAAAATCTCTATATCAGGCAGGCTAGGTAAAGGCAAATTTTTTGCCCTCTATTTTTACATAATGTTTGACATTTTTTTTTGGATTAATTATAAACGCCCAATGGATACAGGACCCGACATAGAAGCAGTTATTGCTCTCGGCAAACCCCAAAGGGATGGGACGATAGTCCTTGACCCGGAAGCTGTGGCCCGCCTGACGGCCTTTGTTAAAGGGGTTGTCCAAGAAAATGAAGTCCTTAGGGCAGGATCGGTAACGGATCCCCTGACAGGCCTTTATAATAAAAAGGGTTTTGACGATTTGCTGGAGCAGACTGTTGCGCGCTGCCGGCGGAAAGGGGAAGAAGATGCCGCCATCGTATACATGGATGTAAATTACCTGAAGAGAGTCAATGACACATTCGGTCATCAGGTGGGGGATGAGCTTCTTAAATGTGTCGGGGAAGCCCTGTCTGGATTTGTTCGGTCGGGAGATGTTGCTGCCCATTTAAGCGGCGATGAATTCGCTCTAATTATCACCAAAAACAAAGATGATAAAGATTTTCCGGCCGCGGCCATGACGCGTCTTGAAAATGCGCTAAACAATCTTGTTCTGGAAATTTTATATGAAGGAAAAGCCTTCAACATGGCCGTATACATGGCTTATGGGGCTGTTTGTGTTTCCAGTCATGCCAGCGTTGAGGAGATCAAAGCTGCAGCTGATGAAAAAATGTATGAAAATAAAAATGCCGGAAAGGCGCGAAGAGAGCCGGGACATCCGATAGAAGGGATTATGTTCCCGGGGCAAAATTTTCCGCCTGGGGTTATAAAAGGCGACAGAGGCGCGGGTAATGGTGGATTCCTTAAGCAGGTTTGGGACAGGGTTATAAGAGGAGGCTTGCAATTAGTATCAGGATCTGCTCTAAATACGGCCTCCAGAGCGGCCGACGGGCCCTCAGCAGGACCGGGCGGTTAGCTCAGTTGGGAGAGCATCTCGTTTACACCGAGAGGGTCGGGGGTTCGAGCCCCTCACCGCCCACCATCACTCTTTCATTCCACACTACCCGACAACACGACATAACGAGATGAAATATAAAGTCTTTTTAACCGAAGGTGCTGAGGACGCAGAGGAAAACAGAACGAGAATCGCAAAAACATACGCAAATACGTCATCCTCTGGCTTGTCCCACTACTGTCCGGTATTGTCGAGAGGCCTTTTGCGCATGAGGTTCAGGCAAATCAGGTGTGCGAATGTGCTTGCCGATTGTACCGAAGACCGGGTTTGTTGAACGGCTCCGAGCAACAGATAAGCGATCAGCGCGGTAAAAACCTGAACGCGCACCGCATTTTCCGAGGTTCCGATGAATCGCCTGATTTTCAGATTTTGTTTGATCCGCTTGAAGAACAGCTCTATTTTCCGGCGCTGTTTGTAGAGGATCCCTGCGAGAGGGTCGAATTCATGCTGGACAAGCCGGGCTTCGGCATTCCGGAAGCGGCTGCGCCCGGGCCGGTTGTGTTCATCGGTGTAGGTAATCTCTATGTCCCGGGCGCGCGAGAACCGGCGCGCCGTCCTGTATGATATCGCGGATCATGGGGGTGCGCTCCTTTTCTCATCCCGCCCGAACGGAAATGTAATTCGCCAGGTGTTTCGACGGGCTGGTCCATGCTTTCTCAAACAGGTCTTTATCGATCCGCTTGTTCAGGCTGCCTTCAGGGCTTGGGCCGGGGTCATGGACCACAAGCGTCTTGTCAATGTTATTGATTTCTTCGAGAATAAGGATATGGCCCTCATGACCTTCTATGCCGCGCAGAACGGAGCGATTGACGTTGACCATGACCAGCCTGCCGCGGGCTAATTCCGACCTGAGATCGTCGATGGTCGGGACGGTTTCAATGAATGTGATTCTGTCTGATGCGATGCATTTTTTGACGGCCTCAATCTCTGTCTCGAAATCCGTTTCATCGAAGATGCTCTGTATAGCGGTTTCGTCTTCGACCTGTTTGCGAATGGCCCGTTCGGGATTCAGCACAAAGGTTTCTATATCCAGATTTTCATGGTCAATGGCATGAAGCCCGTGATCCGCAAAGGCCAGCAGCATTTTAAATTGCCATGTGCCCCGGCCTTCCCGATAGCCGGTCATTTCGTCGGCCGCGTCTTGTCCCGGATCCTTACCGGTCAGGGCATGCAACACCATTCGGAACGCGGATTGCACGCACCTGATCTCGCCGCCGCTGACATATGTCTTCACTTTCATCCTGCGCTCCATTTCCTGGCTGCATTATAAATGACGCGCCGGCTCATTTCGAGGATATAGTGAAACATAAAGTCATTGCAAAATGCAGGACGTTCTGTAACGTCCTTGCATGGCCTATATCCGTTTATTCAGAGCTCTTTGGCACTATGCCGGGCGCGGGCGGCGGTGGAAGATTATTCTGTATATGATCCTTCATATGCTCTCTCATGCCTCGACGCTTGCCGAGCCATTTGTGCTCGCGCAGATTTTGAATACGCTTCAAAAACAAACGGGAGACGTCCTTGAGACCGTGCTTTTCTGGCTCGGCGTGTGGGTCGGGCTGTTCATCTGGCATAACCTCATGCACCGGGTTGCACAGCAATTCCTGTTCGACGTTGCGTACCGGGCACAGCAGGCTTATTACAATGCCTATTATCAGGCTGTCATGAAGTTGCCGCTTAAATGGCATGCCGATCATCATTCCGGAGAGACGATCAACCGGATCAATACAGCGGCGCAGGCTTTGCGCCGGTTCGGAGCCAATCAGGATTTTTATATCGAGTTCTTTATGCTGTTCTGGGGGCCGCTTGTGGTGTTGGCTCTACTTTCCTGGCAAGTCTCGCTCATGGCTTTTTGCGTTGCGGTTGCCGGTATCGTCATCATGCGTCTTTTTGATCGGGTGCTCGTCGAGCTTTTCCGTGAAGTAAACGAAATTCATCACAAGATTTCCTCCGTTTTTTACGATTATGTGTCGAATGCACGAACGATTATCACACTGCGCCTTGTGCGCCGGACCGGCGAGGAGTTCGACCGCCAGATTGATGCGGGATACCGGCCCTATATAGCCTCCGAGGCAAAAGTCAGCCAGTGGAAATGGTTCTTTGTGACATTGAGCATTCTTGTTTTAAAAGCGGGGGTCGTTTTCTATTACATCTGGCAGCAGGTCGGGACGGGCCGTGCGATCCTCGTCGGAAATGTCGCTGCCGTGTTTCAATATCTCGGGCAGGTCAGCGGCGCGTACATGAACATCGCCGTGCATTATCAGGACATTATCGCCTGGCATACGGATTACAAGACGGCGCAACCTATTCTGGATGCCCTCGCTGCACAGGCCCGGGAGCAGGAAACAGAACGGGTAAAAGACTGGCGGCGGGCCGTTATTTCCGAACTCGATTTTGCGCATGAGTCGGGACGTGCGACGCTTTCCGGTCTGTCTTTTTCGTTGGAACGGGGCGAGAAAATTGCGCTGATCGGGGAGAGCGGGGCCGGAAAATCCACGTTGATGGGGCTTTTACGCGGATTGGCCCGGCCGGATCGCGTCAGGCTCGATCTGGACGGAAGCACGTATAACAGCCTCACGCCGCTTCATGCGATGACGACATTGATTCCGCAAGACCCGGAAGTTTTTGAAAACACAATCCGTTTTAATATCACAATGGGGATCGAAACGCCGGAGGACGAACTTCAGGCCGCCATCCGTCTTGCACGGTTTGCACATGTCGTGCAGGAGCTTCCCGGCGGACTTGAGAGCGATGTCCGCGAAAAAGGCGTAAGCCTGTCCGGCGGCGAACGGCAAAGGCTTGCGCTTGCGCGGGGTATTCTGGCCGCACGGCACAGCGATATCCTTCTTATGGATGAGCCGACGTCTTCTGTCGACACGCAGAACGAGATGGAGATTTACCGGAACCTGTTCGCGCATTTCCCGGACCGGACGGTCATCGCTTCCGTGCATCGCCTGAACCTCTTGCCGCTGTTCGACCGGGTTGTCGTCATGGACGAAGGCCGGATCGTCCAGAGCGGACCGTTTGACGCTTTGCGACAAGAGGACGGAATTCTGCGCGAATTGTGGGAAGGGTTTGAAACGGGACAGACGCCACGGTAATCGCCTGAAAAAATTCGATTACACTAACTTTTTGATATAATTTAATTTCGTCATCCTCCGACTTGTTCGGAGGATCCATTTATCCGCTCGCGATAACTTTGGAATGGATCCTCTGCATGCGCAAAGGATGACGATTTTATTGTTTTTCAATGAGTTGCGTTTTTATGAGCCGCCCTTTCAAGAGTGAAGTGCAGGGGAATCGCTTGAAAACATCATCAGTTTATCCGATTGCGAGGGTTTCTGAAGGGATCCTCCGCCTTCTTCTAACATACTTTCGTTTGGTGCGGCCGAGAAGACTTGAACTTCCACGGGCTTAACGCCCACAGCGACCTCAACGCTGCGCGTCTACCAATTCCGCCACGGCCGCACATAGAAAACAAAAATGCCTGTAGCGTCGGTGAGGAGGAGACATAGCAAACTCGGGCACAAAGCGCAAGCGCATTTCTGTCCTTTCCCGCATCGGATGTTAATCTTTGTTTAAGACTTTTCCGGCTATACTGAAGGCATGGTTTGAGAGTTCCTCCTCATTCAGCACTTCAGCCGCATCGGCGTTTGCCCGTGCGGTTGATTTTTTTATTCGTGAATACGGTATCTAATGTGTATCGTATTCCAGGTGGATAACTGACGAAATTAAGTTGCGAATCTTATAAAAATAAAGAAAGATTTGACCTTTTCGCCAGTTGTTCTATTATCATTTCCGTCCACGTAAGAGTGACCACCCAACAACGGTAAGGAGGTTGACGATGTCTGCAACTCATGGAACACACGCACATGCCTCACGGATTAACGCGTTGCGTATGAAACACGCCGATCTTGATCGCAAAATTTCCGTGTTGTCTGCCCTTCCTGCCACGAGCGCGATGGAATTGCGCTCCATGAAACGCGAACGCCTCTTTCTGAAAGAAGAGATTGAGGGCATTCGCTAGCGCCAGGTCTTTGGTTTTCTATTCATTTATAAGAAAAGGGCGCGGTTTTTGCCGCGCCCTTTTTGTCGAAGACCTCAGGAGGATTATTCCCCGGATTTTTTGAGGAAATTTGAAAAGTCGAATCCGCCGAATGTGCCGGAGGCGGCGCTGTCTGCGGGATCGCTGCCTTCCTGTTCCGCTTCTCTTTGCGCTGCGGCGGCCGCTTCCTGTTCGGCGCGGATGGCGTCCGGGTCTTTTCCTTGTGCTTTCAGGCTTTTGCGTGACGCCTCATCCAGTTCCGCATAAGTGCACAGCCCAAGATCCGCCGGGTGCTGGGGTTTGATATTCGGCGTGTCGGGGTGGGTGCGGTCGCGGACATTGGCGATAGTGGGTTTGGTCGTGCCGACGAGTTTGACGATCTGTGCATCCGTAATCTCCGGATGGTGCTTCAGGATCCATGCAATCGCGTTCGGCTTGTCGCCGCGTTTGGAGACCGGCGTGTATCTCGGGCCTTTCGAGCGTTTGCGCAGAGGCGGAAGTTCGGATTTCGCCATTTGCAGTTTCGCGTTCGGGTCGGTTTGGCCGCGTGCCAGTTCTTCGGCCGTGATTTCGCCGTGGGCGACAGGGTCGCGTCCGACAATTCCGCGTCCGACGTCTTCGTCGGCAAGGGCCTGAACCTCGATTTCATGCAGACCGGTAAATTCGGCGATTTGCCCGAAGGTCAGCATCGTGTTTTCAATCATCCAAACGGCGGTGGCTTTGGGCATCAGGAGGCCCGAAACGTCTGCTTTTACACTCATGTTTTTTCTCTTCTCTTCTTTTCTCTTTTTCTGTTTTGACAATGGATCTTCGTCTTCGCGGACCCTGTCTTCCGCGGGTCAACGGTTGAAATTTCTTTTGTGTCGGGAGACCGGAACTTTTATACCTGCACGTTCGGCAAATCGCAAACGGTTTTTGCGCTCTTGTGCGCGTTCGCCGATATTTGTATTGTATTTCCAAACGAATAACCGGAGTGTGTGACATGTTTGACGATGATCCCCCCGTTAGAAAAAACGATGCCCCGCAACCCAGAAATATGGAGCGGGATTCCATTGAAGAGATCGGCGAGTATATTGACTTTCTGCGCGGCGAAATCGAACGGGCCGAGACGGAAATCACCCGGAAAGAGGCCCAGAAAAATGCGGCGGCAAATATTTTCGGAAAATCCTGACGGGATTAAATATATTTCTGGATGGCGATCTTTACCATTTTTTTCAGCTCTTCAGCCTGCGATGCATTAATGTCATCGATGCCTTTTTTCTGGATGACGACAAGGGCGTCGACATGGGCTTGAATAATCTTTTTCTGGGCATCGATTGTAATAGAAGCGCGGGTCACATAATCTCTCAAAGATTCTGCAAAATCCGAGATCAAATCCTGCCCGCATAGGGCGGCAATATCCTTGATCTGGTGGGAAACCGTAAAAACCTGTTCTGAAAGGGTGTCGCGTTCGGTGGATTTCGGCATATCCCGCATTTCCGCCCAGAGTTCTATCAGCATATTGAGAAGCGTGTCGATAGTCTCAGGGCCGTCTTTGGAGTATTTGGCAACCATCCTGTCCGCTTCTTCTATCGAGGCCTCGCTCAGAAAACCTTCTTTGATTTTTTCGGCATGCATTCCGAGCTTTTTCTTCAGGTTATTGTCCATTTTATAGACATAAACTTCTTTTGGTCCTGACGGGAATTTATTGGGTGACATGCTGCACCTCAATTTTTTCGGCTTCCATGACCCGGCGTTCAGGACCGCGATAGGGACCTTCCGTCCTGCGGCGGTCCGGCCCGAAATAATTATGTGATTTGATGAAAGGGCGCGGATGGTCGATAACTGCGCAAATCCGGCTGGCCAGTCCGGTTGCGGAAACGGGTTTGACGAGGACTTCATTTGCGCCGAGATCTCTGGCCTGAGCGGTGACGAGTTCAGTCGTATACCCGCTAACGACAACGACCGGGATAAAACGGACGGTGTCGCTGTCATGGTTGCGAATCCATTTCAAAAAATCCCTTCCGGAGCCTTTGGGCATAAGCCAGTCCACAAGGACGATATCGACCTGACGGATATAGCGACTTTTCGTCCGGGCCTGAGTGACTGTCAGAATATCGGAGGCTTCGCGTCCGCCTTCTGCCGCCATAACATCGCCTACGCCGAAAATTTTCAGCATGTTGCTCATCAGCGAGAGCATATAATTTGAATCCTCGGCAATCAGGATGCTGAGGTTCGTTAAATCGTAGGGGCTTTTCTTTTCCTCGAAAACAGGCACAGACGAAATCCGCAGACAATCGGTTAGAGTCTATAAAACAAATCAGAGTACCATGTCAGGCCGTTTGCGCAACAGGGAGATTCAAGTCTTCCCGCCCCCATTCGCTCCATGAGCCGTCGTAAACCCGCACATCAATCCCTTTGGTGAGATAAAGCCCAAAGGCCAGCGCACAGGCTGTCACGCCGCTGCCGCAGCTTGCAATAACGGTTTTCCCCTCTGTGGCGGGGATTTTTTCTTGCAGGAGATCCGTAATTTCTGGCGTTTCCAGGAAATGCCCGCCCGCGTCAAGAAGAAGCGCACACGGAAGGTTATGGCTCCCGGGGATATGCCCGCTGCGCAGACCCGCCCGCGGCTCCGGGACCTTGCCGCAAAAACGCTCCGCCGCACGGGCGTCGAGGATCAGGTGCTTACGTTCGCATTCGGGATCGCCGTGACACAAAGATTTCATGTCCTCGACACTCGAGACGAGTTCCGGGCGGAAGCGGGCTGAGAACGTTCCGCCCGGGCGCGGTTTTTGGGGACCGGTTTCGAGCGGATATCCGGCGCCGGCCCAGTCGCTCAGGTTGCCGTTCATGATCGAGACCCGCTCATGGCCGAAGATCCGGAACGTCCACCAGACCCGGCACGGGCCCATAACAGGACTCTGTTTGCCGTAAACGATCACCTGCGTGTCCGGTCCGATTCCCATTTCGCGCACGGACGTCTCAAAAATCTCCGCGGGCGGCAGCATATGCGGCAAATCCGTATCCGCCGCCGCGACGGCATTGATATCGAACAGGCAGGCGCCCGGCAGATGGCCGCCTTCAAAAGCCTTTTGAACGTCGACATTCTCGGCGGGCATGTAAAAGCTCCCGTCGATGAGACAGATATCCTCCGCGCCGGATGTTATAAGATCGTGGATCCCGGCGGCGGACAAGAGGGGCGGGATCCCGTTTTTTGCGCTCATGATGCGGTCTCCTTTTTGCGAAAGATTTTATAAGCCGATTCCGCGTTTGTGCAAAGTGCAGAGACAAAGACAATCATGCCTGAGCAAAACGCGATCATGCCTCCGGCATTCAGGGCGAAGTCAAAGCCGAGCCGGAGCGGGAACCATGCCGCAAGCGCATATCCGAGGCCTGCGGAAAGCGCCCCGAACGCGGCGGACAGAAAAAGGGAAAGGCCGTATTTATCCGTCCACAGGCGCGCTGCCGCCGCCGGACAGATAAACATCGCAATCACGAGGATCGAGCCCACGGCCTCAAAGGCCGCGACTGCGTTCAATGCGGCGAGCGCCAGAATGCCGGAGACGATCATCCTCGGGCGAAGCCCGGCGCTGTGCGCGTATGTGAAATCGAAGCAGGTCAGCCGGATTTCCTTGTAAAAAGCCGCAAGCGCGGCAAGGGTCAGGCTCAGCGTCAGCGCGAGAATTTTGATAGAATGGGGCAGGGCGGCCCAGTTTCCCGGCTCATCCCAGTAACTGAGTTCGAGTGCGCCGTAAAGGGCATGATTCGTATCGAGATGAACGCGCTGCCCGGCGGCGGTCTCCAGAAGAAGAACCCCGCCCGCGAAAAAAGACGTGAACACGATCCCCATAACCGCACCGCCTTCGAGCGGCGTCACAAGCCGGATCAGCGCGATCAGCGCGGCGGCGAGCAGGCAGGCCGCCAGAGCGCCCGCGAACATCGCCCAGGCGGCAATCGTCCCCGTCAGAAGAAAGGCGAAGACAAGCCCCGGCAGGACGACGTGGGACATTGCGTCGGCCATCAGGGCGTCTTTCCGGAAGACAAGAAGGCAGCCGGGCAGGGCGCAGGACACGGCCGCAAGCGTTCCCGTCAGAAGGGCCGGGAAATCAATGCTCCAGAAGAGGGTCGGATCATCCGGGAATGGGGGCATTACAGGCGGCTCCTTTTCCTGATATACCGGGGAAGACCGCGATCCGGAGAAAAAAGAAGCCCGAACAAAAAGGGAATCGCCTGCATCAGGACGATCGCGCTGCCGGTTGGAATATCGGCATATTCCGAAGAGAGCGCCGCCCCGACAATCGCGCCGCTTCCCCCGAATACGGCCGAGAGGATCAGTTGTCCCGGCAGGCGCGAGACCCAGAACGCGGCGCTCGCCGGCGGGATAACGAGCAGGGCGACAATCAATATGGCTCCGGCGGCCTTCAAGCCCGCACAGACGATCAGGACCGTGGCGGAGATCAGAAGAAAATCGAGGACCCTGACCGAAAAGCCGGAAGACTGCGCATAATCCGGATCGAAACACAGGCATTGAAATTCTTTATAAAAGAGGAGACAAACCGCGAGCGTCAGGAGGGCTATTCCGGCAATCAGAGCGGCATCGGAGAGCGTAAGCCCTGCGATCTGGCCGAGGAGAAAATGATCGAGGCCCGCACGGTTCCCGCCGGGCAGGGACTGGATCAGGCTGAGCAGAACGACCCCGAGCCCGTATGTTCCGCTGAGCGCCACGCCGATGCAGGTGTTTTCATCAAGGCGTGTATGGCGGGACAAAAGCTGGACGCATCCTGCACAGAGCAGGCCCGACAGGGCCGCCGCGCTCAGAAGGATCGGGAGGTTGCGCCCGCCGTCAAGACCAAGGGCGTACGCGAACAGGAAACCGGCGCCGATTCCGGGCAGGCTGCCGTGCGATATGGCGTCAACGATCATGACCCGCCGGCGGTAAAACAGAAAAGAGCCGGCGACGGCGCACACAACGCCGAGAAGCGTCGCGGTCGTGATCACAAGGGCGCTGTTATATCCCGCCGCAGGAAAGATCATGCCTGCGCCCCCCGTCCGAGCAAAAGCTCGCCGCCGTAGGCTTTGCGGAGGTTGTCGTCGGTAAAGACGTTTCCAACGGGCCCGGCCGCGACGGCGCTCTGGTTCAGGATCAGGACGTCGTCGAAGTAATCCCGCACGGTGGCAAGATCGTGATGTACGACCAGAACCGTATGATTGCGGCGTTTCAGGCCTGCGAAGAGATCGAGAATCGTGTGTTCGGTGGCGGCGTCCACACCGGCGAAAGGCTCGTCCATCAAATAAAATTCGGCGTCCTGCGCAAGCGCCCGGGCGATAAAAACCCGCTGCTGCTGGCCGCCGGACAGGCGTCCGATCTGGCGTTCTGCGATATCGGCCAGTCCGACCTGTTCGAGGCAGTGCATCGCTTTTTCGGTATGTTTGCGGCGCACCGGCAGGCACCAGCCGATTTTTCGGTACAGCCCCATTGTCACAATGTCGAGCGCGCTCGCAGGAAAGGTCCAGTCCACGCTTGTGCGCTGCGGAATATAGGCCATTTTCTCGCGAATGGCGGCGACGGGCCGGCCGAAGAACAGGACGATCCCGCGATCTTTGCGGTGAAGTCCGAGGATCGTTTTCAGGAAGGTCGATTTCCCGGCTCCGTTCGGCCCGACAACCGCGCCGAGCCGTCCGCGGCATAAAGCAAAGTGAACCCGCTCAAGTGCGGGATTGCCCTGATAGCCGGCGCTCAGACCGCGCACCGACAAAGCCGGATGAGAAGAGGTCGATGCAGGACAGGACGTCATGGTTTTACATCCCCTCCGAGCGCTTCGAGGATGACCGAAAGATTATGCCGGACCATGCCGATATAGGTTCCTTCAGGCGTTCCGGCGGGGCCCATCGCATCGGAATACAGTTCTCCGCCGATTTTAAGGTCATGCCCGCGGGCGCGGGCGCCTTCAATCAGTGCTTTGACATGGCGGGGGCTGACGGAGCTTTCAATAAAAACAGCCGGAATTTGCCGGTCGACAATCAGGCTGACAAGTTCCTCGATCCGGCGTAGGCCGGATTCGCTTTCCGTCGAAATTCCCTGGATCCCGTGGACCTCGATCCCGTACGCTTTCCCGAAATACCCGAACGCATCATGTGCCGTTACCAGAATGCGCCGGTTTGCGGGAAGGGACGCAATTCCCGCGCGGACGTCCCGGTCGAGATCCGCAAGCGCCTGAAGATAATGCGCGCTTGCCGCCCCGATGGCCTCTTTGTGTTCCGGCAGGGCGTCCTGCAAGGCTCCCGCAAGTCCTGTCGCGGCTTTACGCCAAAGCCCGGCATCCATCCAGATATGCGGATCGAGGGCGTTATTTTTTCCCTCATCTATGGAGGATCTTATGAATAAATTTTCTTCGTCATCCCCGCGAAGGCGGGGATCTTTTCGTTCTGTATTATCTAAAGATTCCCGCTTTCGCGGGAATGACGCTTTTTGTTTTTTGATGAAATCCGACATCGCGTGAACGGGTTTTTGCTTTTTCAGTTTGTCCAGAAGACCCGGCATCCGGCCTTCGAGGTGAAGGCCGTTATAAAGGACGATATCCGCGCGTTGCAGGCGGACGGTGTCGGCGCGCGTCGGGCGGTATAAATGGGGATCGACTCCTTCATGCATGATGGACTCGACGCGGATTTCCGGGACGGGACCCAGGAGATTGCGTGCCGTATCGGCGATCTGTGCCGTTGTCGTGACAACCAGGATGTCATCCGCGTTTGCGGCCCGCAACGGCGCGAAAGAGGCCAGACAGCAAAAAAACGTCATCAATAGCAGGCGCATTATTCCGTTCCTGTTTGTCAGGGGGCTTGACTTTATTAACCCGAACTATGGATAAGAGTGCTTTTAAGTCTTATAAACCAACCGTCATCCCGGCGAAAGCCGGGATCCAGAGAAACGACAACAACCATACAGCGAAAACGCTGCTATATTCTATTTAACCACCAAGAACACTAAGGGTACCAAGTTCTCCTTTAATCACAGATATCTTAGTGTGCTTAGTGGTTTTAAAAACTGGATCCCGGCTTTCGCCGGGATGAGGGCTGGTTTTGTCGGTTTTGTAACTCAATTCTTATCCATAGCCCAAGTTTATTAATGTCATTAACCTAAACCGTTCGGGCAAAAGGTCCAGACGCTTTTCGTGCAAACTTTGCCGTTTGGGCCTGTTCGGAATCGGCGAAGTGTGTTTGAATATATCGCGGATATGATCCCACCAGAAACGGAGAACGGGCGTGCCTGTATATCTCGAAAATCATCTCTACGAAAACCTGAACATCGGCGATTCCGCCTATATTACCAAGACCTTGACCAAGGAAGACATCAAGCTCTTCGCGATTGTCAGCGGGGATATGAATCCCGCCCACCTTGATGAGGATTTTGCAAAAGACGAGTTTTTCCAAAAGATTATCGCGCACGGCATGTGGGGCGGAAGCCTGATTTCCAGCGTGATCGGCTCGAAACTGCCGGGGCCGGGGACGATTTATCTGCATCAGTCCTTTGATTTCACGGCGCCGGTCGTCCTCGGCGACACGGTCACGATCACGGTCGAAGTGAAGGAAAAACTGCCCAAACGCCGGATTTTGCTGGATTGCCACTGTGAGAATCAGGACGGGAAAACCGTGATCAAGGGCGAAGCTCTCGTGATCGCGCCGATGAACCCGGTCAAACGGCCGCTTATCAAACTCCCGCGTGTGGAATTCCGGGAGTCCGAAAGCCCGCTTTATAACGAATTTCTGGCCCTCTCACAGGGGATGGAGCCGCTTCGCACCGCCGTCATTCATCCGGGGGATAACAATTCGCTCGGCGGAGCCATCGCGGCGGCAAAGGATAATTTGGTCATTCCGATCCTGATCGGCCCGAAACGCAAGATCGAGGCCCTGGCGGCGGATATGGGGCTCGACCTGTCGGTCGCGGAAATCATCGATGTGCCGCATTCCCACGCGGCCGCAGATCTCGGCGTTCAGCTCGTCCGGGAAGGCAAGGCCGAGGCCTTGATGAAAGGCAAGCTTCATACGCAGGAATTCCTGAAGCCGATTGTCGGCGCATTGCGAACCGAACGCCGGACGAGCCATGTCTTTGCCGTTGACGTTCCGGCCTATCCGAAGCCTCTGTTTTTGACGGATGCCGCGATCAATATTGCACCGAACCTGATCCAGAAAAAAGACATCACCCAGAACGCGATCGATCTTTTCCGGGCCTTATACAAACGCAAGCCGAAAGTCGCCGTCGTTTCCGCGGTGGAGACGGTCGACGAGAAAATTCCCTCGACGCTCGATGCCACGGCGCTGTGCAAAATGTCGGACCGGGGGCAGATTACCGGCGGAATCATCGACGGGCCGCTCGCGCTCGATAACGCCATTTCCAAAGAAGCGGCGCAGGCCAAGGGGATTAACTCCCCCGTTGCGGGCGAAGCCGATATCATCATTTGTCCCGATATTGAGGCCGGGAATATGCTCTACAAGCAAATGCGATTTCTCTCCGGCGCCGAAGGAGCGGGGCTCGTTCTCGGCGCGAAAGTCCCTGTGATCCTGACCAGCCGGGCGGGGAGCGAGATGACCCGCAAGGCGTCCTGCGCCATGGCGCTCGTCTATGCCAGAAAGGGCATGAAACTATGAATGACACCGACCGCTTGCAGGGCCTGCAGGACAAGGCGGCCTGTCTTGTGATCAATGCGGGCTCGTCGTCCATTAAATGCGGCTTTTACGATCTCGAAACCCTGACCAGACTGGACCGGTTCACCTGTGACCTTTCGGGAGATCTGTCCGAAAATCCGGCGGGGGATGTCTATGAGCGGGCCTTTGATGATATTCTGGCGCGCCTGTATGACGGGTTTCCGGATTATGCCGTCTCCGCAATCGGGCACAGGGTTCTGCACGGCGGAGAGATCTTCAGCGCGCCGGCGCTTGTGACCCCCGAGATTTTCAAGCAACTGGAAGGCCTGATTCCGCTCGGCCCGCTTCACCAGCCGCATAACCTGCGCGGGATCACGACGCTCAGCCGGCTTTTGCCGGGCGTGCCGCATGCCGCCTGTTTCGATACGGCGTTCCATACCTCGATGGGGCCGGTGAACCGGATCTATCCGATTTCGCGCGCCCTGATCGACAAAGGCTACCGCCGCTACGGTTTTCACGGCATCTCGTACGAGTACATCGCCCATGCGCTCGGGGAACATCTGCCGCATCTTGCGGACAAGAAAGTCATTGTCGCCCATCTCGGCAACGGCGCGTCGATGTGCGCGATGGACCGTCTGAAATGCGTGATCACCTCGATGGGCATGACGGCGCTTGACGGGCTGATGATGGGGACGCGATCGGGCGCGATCGATCCCGGCATGATGCTCGATATGATGCGCAATGAAGGCTACTCCGTCGAGGATATTTCAAGCACGTTATATCACAAATCCGGCCTTCTGGGCGTCTCGGGCCGGAGCAGCGATATGCGCGAACTCCTCGAACATGCGCAGACGGACCCGAATTGCGAGGAGGCCGTGGCTTTGTTCGCGCTTACCGTGGCCCGTACGGCCATGGCGCAGAGCGCGGATCTCGCCGGGTTCGATGCGCTCGTTTTCACGGGTGGGATCGGGGAAAACGCCGCGCCGGTCCGGGCACGGATCGCCGCCCATCTTGAATGGATGGGCCTTTCGCTCGATCCCGGCCGCAACGCCGAGGGCCCGCCGGAAGGGGCGAAAACCCACCGGATCTCACAGGAGAACAGCCCTCTGGAATGCTATGTCATTCCCACAAACGAAGAACGCATGATCGCCCGCCACACCAAACGCCTTGTTGAAGAGAGGGCCCATGCAGGACCTTGATGGCTGGATCAATGACCGGTTTACCATACCCTGATCGTCTTACGGGACGAAGTCCGCGAAGTTCTTCTTTGGTAAGAAGAAAGCCGTCGATATCACTTATAAACTTGTCTTTTTGGCCTTTGTGGTCATCGGCGCCTCAGCCAATCTGGAAAACGTCATTCTGTTTTCCGATGCGATGATCTTCGCGATGGCGATCCCGAACGTGATCGGGATGTATCTGCTCGCCCCCGAAATCCGCCGGGATCTGCGGGCTTATACGAAGAGCCTGGGGGACCCTAAGACATAAGATCGCAGAGATTCTGTCCAACACCCCGTTTTTTTGTCCGAAACGGAATTTATCCACAGCTTCCTTTTCGCGTTATCGTCCTCGAATTCCGGAATCTTTGGCGTTTTCGACAATTGTGCCTCGTATTTTGGCGGAATGAAGGCTTGAACGACGCTTTTGCCTGTGCCTAGATGCGAGGATCATCACATAGAAAACGGCGTTTTCGGGATGGCGGTCTTATGTCATCCGGATCCGTCTGATGTTCTGACGTACAGGCTTAACAGAGGGCTTTCCATGACCAGAATTGCACCGACCTTCTCGACGACTGAAATTGCCTCTTCTGCCGCTAAGGAGCCGGCAAAGCCGGAAAAACCTGAGACCGCGCGCCCGTCGAGCATCCGGAAAAATGCGACCTCGCTCAAAGCCAAGCTGGACGAGGCGCAAAGCCGGAAAGACCTGCCCGCTTTTCACGCGAGCGGAACGTTGAAAGGCCTGCGCCTGACGTCCGATAACGGCAAGCAGGAAGACGCGCCCGAAACCGAAACCGGAAAAGCCCGGAAAACGCTCTCAACGCCGGCTTACGAAGACATGGAATCCGAGCCGGTTCTGATGCTCTCTCCGGTCAATCCGGAATCGTTGCAGACGCCAAAGGCGTACGTTTATGCGATGCGTACGGGTATTGCGTTCAGCGTCCTGTGGGGCGTTTATTGCCTGTGGTCTCTGGCCGCACAGATTTATGCCGGGACGATGAGCCTGTTGCCGCAGGATCTGGGCGGGGTTCTGGCCGGAATGCTTGCGCCGCCGGCGCTCTTCTGGCTCGGCTTCTCGCATTTCATGCGCAAGGCGGAGGTTCGGCACTATGCCCGGACCCTTCGGTCCGAGTTGCAATCGCTCCTCTTCCCGACGGAAGAGCAATCCCGCCTGATCAACAAGGATATCCAGCTTTTATGCCGTCAGGCCGCCGATCTCGGCACGTCGACAAAAGCCGTTCTGAAATCCCTCCACCGCGCGCGGCAGGGGCTTCGCGCGGAAATGAAAGATCTTGTCGGCGTTTCGAAAAAAGCCGAATTTCATATCGAACGCCTGAGCGAAGATCTGAATGCGAAAGGCGTACACCTGCAGGGTCTGACGGATGACATTGAAGGCCGCGTCGCCCGGATCTCCGAAAAAGCCGGGGCGGGGGCGCAGAAATGGGATGAGGCCACACAGACCATTCTTTCCCGCGCGGACGAGATGGAGGCCGCCATGGGGCGTGGCGCGGATAGAATTCTCGGCGCGGCGGATGAGGCCGCCGGGCGGACGAAAGAGATCGGCGATAACCTCGAAAAGACGTACGATTCTTTGAACGCCGCTGTCGACCGTGTGGCCGGGCGGCTGTCCGTCCTCAGCAACGAATTCGACGATCATACGAAAGGTCTGCGCGAAGCGACGGATCACGTCGCCGAAGAAACCACGCGCCTTGGAGGTTTGATCGAGGAGCAGCTTGGCGGTATCGAAAAAATGACCGAACGGGTCAGCGATGCGATTATCAAATCCGGGGAAACGATCGAAGAACAGCGCGCCGTTCTGGATGACGGGGCGGCTTCTGTCGCCGAACAGGCCGAAAAAGTCTCGCAGATTATTGAATCCTCCGTCGATCACCTTCGGGCGGCGGCGGCCGATATCGATACACGTACGGAAGGGATCGAAGCCCGGATCAAGGAAAAAGCGGATAATCTCCGGGCGTCCGTCTTGCAGATCTCGAAAGAGACCGAGAATATCGAAAAAACCGGGGAAACCGCCGCAAACCGCCTGACCGAAGGTCTGGCCGTTGCGCTTTCCGGCGCGGAAAGCATTTCTTCGGCCGTCCGGCGCGCCGTGGATTCTCTTGAAAAATCAACGGCAAGCGCGCGCGAGCAGGCCGATCAGTTGATCGAAAGCACAAAGACCCATATCGGCGAGTTGAACAGCGCAGGCGAAGGCAATATGGCCCGGATGACGGCGATCGTGGACCTCCTCGAAAAAAGCCGGGAGCAGGTCGTTGCGGCTTCTACGCTTGCGGAAGAGCAGGTCGGTAATCTCTCTCTTGCCGTGCAGAACCAGACGACGGAGATCGACGCGTCCGCGCAGACGCTGGCCGAACGCATTAATGCCGTCCGGCGCGCCCTCGACGAGCCGATGCATGATATGAAAATCGCGCTTTCCGAGGCCGATAGCAAGCATGAGCTCATTGAGAGTACGCTCAGACGCCGCGTGAATGACCTGGCGGAAGCAACTGAAAAAGCGTCACAATCGGCAGAAACGATTCGTGATGCCTTGAAAGGGCAGGCGCAGGAAATCTCCACACTTTCCGGTCATGTTGCGGCAAACGCCCGGACGATCAACGAGCACATCAACCGCCAGACGACAACGCTCGCCGATCAGGTCAAAGAGACCCTGGCCCGGGTTACGGAAGTTGCGGATCTTTGCGAGGACCGCTTCGGTAATCTCGATGAACTGACGGGCGCTTCGGTCGGGCGGATTGAAAAACTGGACGGGTTGATTTCCGGGCGCTGCGAAGAGGTTAACGCTTCGACGGGGCTTCTGATCTCCGAACTCGAGCGTCTTGACGACATTCTGACCGGACGTTCGGAAAACCTGACGACGCAAAGCCGGAGCGCGCAGGATGCCATAGAGACGGTGACGCAGGCGATGACGTCCGCCGCGCAGGATGTCGAGCCGGTCTATCTGAAAGCCGTCGATCAGGCAGAGCAAGCCACCGCGCGTTTCGAGACGATGCGCGTGTCTTTCTCCGGATCCACGGCTTCGGCGATGACGCACCTGAAAAATGTCGGGGAGATTTTTGACGAACGTCTGGCCGCACTGAAAGACGGCTCCGAGACGGCGGCCGAAATCCTGCGCGGATCGGCTCAGGATCTCGGCGAGCGCGTTCAGGACATTGAGAGCGCTGCAGGCTCCGCGAGCAAAAAAATGCGGGAGATTGAAACCTCGCTCGACAATCAGGTCTCGGATATCCACCTCCTGACCGATCAGGCGCTTTTGAAGGTGGAGGCGATCCAGAAAGCGATCAACGAACAATTCCACGAACTCTCGGAATCTGTCGGGCAGGCGATGGTCCAGCTTGGCCTTGCCCGGGACGATCTTTCGCGCTCTGCCGATCATATCGATACGAACGCGGAAAGGATCATTCAGCGTTTCGGAGATGTCGGTGAGAAAGCGAATGCGGAAAGTGTACGTCTCGACAAATCCTCCGAAAAAGTCGTCGAGCATACGTCCGAGATGGTCTCCCGCGTTAAACTCCAATCCGAATCTCTTCTGGAACATGCGCAGGAGGCGCTTCAGGATCTCAAGAAAACGGGTGACAGCTTTGCCATCCGCGCGAAAGAAGTCGCGGAACAGATGAAAGCCTCCCTCCTGACGTCACGGAACTACACGCAGGATCTCAAATCCCACGCGGAGCTGGTTGCAAGTACATCTATCGAGGCTTCCGACAAGATCGGCAAGGCCGTCAGTACGCTGAGCGCAAGGCTGGACGATATCGGGCAGGCCACACACGGCAGTACGATCAAGATCGAGAAAAGCCGCGAAAAACTTGCCGATGAGTCGGAGCGCCTGATTTCGGTCTCCAGTACGGCCCTGAAATCGATCGACGATGCGGCGCAGACGTTCTCCCGCCAGTCCGACTCGCTCTTCAAGGCCGCCAAGGATGCCGCAGGCTTTGCCGAAGATATCCGCAAATCCGAATGGCATGCGCAGCGTGAGGCGTTTCTTACATCGGCGAAGTTTATCGTCGAAAGCCTGCACTCGATGTCGGTCGACCTGACGCGCCTGATGGACGGGGAAGTGTCCGAGAAAACCTGGAAAGCCTTCCAGAAAGGCGATATCGGCGCCTTTACCCGCCGTCTGGCTCAAATCAACGGCGCGGGGGCAGGGGCTCTGCAACTCGACAAGGCCAAGGCCAAATTCGCCAAGGATACCGAGTTCCGGACCTATGTGCAGCGTTACCTGCGTCAGTTCGAGGAGCTTTACGATCAGGCGACGGCTCACGACCACGGAGACCTTCTCGGCGCGACATTCCTCTCCAGCGAGATCGGCCGCCTGTACGAGACTCTGTGCAGTATCGCCGGGCGCGAGCCGCGTCTGTCGTCCCGTGCGGCCTGACGTTCGTTCCGCGCAATGGAGTAAGGCCATAGGTGTATGAACCGTGAAATCGCTGTAGAACATGCGTATTTTTAGGGCGCTGAAATATTAGGATTCCGTCATCCTCCGATTTGTTCCACTACTGTCCGGTTTAGCATAGACCGAACTCCATGACTATTTGTCCTGGGTCTGGAGACGGCGGGTCTGGCGACTGGCGGTCTTGACCATGTATGCGAACAGATTGCCGCAAAACGTCTGAATAACAGTAGGATCAATGCCGTGCGCCTTGTCCACTCATTTAAACCGGACAGTAGTGGCGAAGGCGGAGGATCCCTTTTGAAGTCGGCGCGGGCGGACGAATGGATCCTCCGGACTCAAGCGATGCTTGGCCGGAGGATGACGGGAATAAAAAAATCTCTGCGTCCTTCCTCCTTCGCCCTTCGGGCTTCGGCGGGACAGGCTGCGCCTCTGCGGTAAAAAATAAATTGTTTCAAAGCACTACAGAATTGTGTCGGGTAGTGTGCTTTCATTCATTAACCTGAACTATGGATAAGAATAAGTTACAGAACCAACAAAACCAACCGTCATCCCGGCGAAAGCCGGGATCCAGTCATGGAGTTGTTTAAACGCGAAGGTCCGGAGTTTCGGAGGAGAACGCCGTTTCTGCGGGACGCCGCGTAAAATAAGAAAAACGTTTTCTCTGGATTCTCTAAATTCACGAACGAAGTGCAACACCTGTTGTAAGAAT
>JANQFU010000066.1 GCA_028277665.1 Alphaproteobacteria bacterium
AGAAGCGTTCGCATCAGCGAGGCAACGCAGGAGGATATAGACGCCTTGTTGGCACATATAGCCAAAACATCAGGAGATGGAAACGTCAGCAGAATAAAAGCCGCTCTGAGAAGATATTATGAGTTTCTGATCTCTATAGGAATCCGCCCGGATAATCCGCTCCCCAAGATAACACGCTCTTTGAAAATCCCGGAAGGCACGGAAAAAGAAAAAATCAACGAATTCGAACAGGCATTGGAAAAAGATGACCTCAGAATTCATACACGCGCAAACTATAAAAACGCTGTAAAAAAAGCCGCCGCATGGTTATACAAAGAAAGAAGCGTTCGCATCAGTGAGGCAACGTCGAAGGATATAGCCGCATTATATGAAAACATAAAAGGCCGTGCAAAAGCCCCCGAAACGAAAACCGCTCTGAGAAGATATTATGAGTTTCTGATCTCTATAGGAATCCGCTCGGATAATCCGCTCCCCGAAAAACAGATCCCTTTGAAAATCCCGGAAGGCGCGGAAAAAGAAAAAATCGACGAATTCGAACAAGCATTGGACAAACAAAACCTCAGAATTCATACACGCGCAAACTATAAAAACGCTGTAATAAAAGCCGCCGAATGGTTA
Source organism: Alphaproteobacteria bacterium (assembly GCA_028277665.1). Classification (GTDB taxonomy): domain Bacteria; phylum Pseudomonadota; class Alphaproteobacteria; order Micavibrionales; family Micavibrionaceae; genus JANQFU01. The sequence continues at coordinate 619 of JANQFU010000066.1, forward strand.
CACAACGAAAGAAGCGTTCTCATCAGCGAGGCAACGCAGGAGGATATAGACGCATTGTTGGCACATATAGCCGAAACATCAGGAGATGGAAACGTCAGCAGAATAAAAGCCGCTCTGAGAAAATATTATGAGTTTCTGATCTCAAAAGGAACCCGCCCGGATAATCCGCTCTCCGAAAAACAGATCCCTTTGAAAATCCCGGAAGGCCTGAGAAGAAAAGGGAGCGATCTGCCTCCGCCTCTCGAACCAGACATCCGCCGTCTCAGTTCGAAAAGCCTTGCAAGACTGGCCCTGACCCTCGAGGACAAAATGCTCGTTCTATCCGACGATCAATTGGCCGCAGTTCAAAGAACAAGAGACGCCGTTAAAACACAAATGCACGACCCGAACACCGCGGGAACGTTCCCGCATGAGGGAGAGGGAAAAATCTGGATAACGGCAAATCCGCGGATTCTATCTTGGGCAGGAAGTATCGGATCTTTGTTCGATATCTCAATACAGTTAGCATACTGCGATAAAGACCAGGATCCCAGAATACCTCTTACGAAGTGGTATGTCGCATTCAATCACGCAGCAAATGAAAGAGCCGTCACCATCATGGCCGACCCGGGGATTTCCAAACATCCACTGACAATCCTCCCGGCCTCTACGGCCAGGGCATTAAAGCTCTGTCCGTAATGGCGCGTAGCCCTGCGACAAATCGCATGGGCACACATATTTTTCTGCATTCCGAAGAAATTGTAACGATTTCTTAACTTTCCCGTCGCATTCTGGCCTCAGAACACGACCGCAGGCGGCATTCCGCCCCTGTACAGATCCGAACAAAACATTATCTTTTTATTGAGAGCCCCAACCGACAGAGGACATGATCATGGCCAATAACAAACCCCAACTTACCGAAGACGAATTGCAGGCGAAACTGGAAGCCATTTTAGGCCCCGTTCGCGAAGCGCAGAAAGAATACGCGAAATTCCCCCAGGAAAAAGTCGACGAGATCTTTAAGGCCGCGGCTCTTGCCGCGACCTCGGCACGGATCGAGCTGTCAAGAGCCGCCGTTGAGGAAACCGGCATGGGGATCATGGAAGACAAGGTGATCAAAAATCACTTCTCCGCCGAATATATCTACAACGCTTACAAAGGCCACAAGACCTGCGGGATTCTGGAAGAAGACACGACGAACGGCTTTACGCGGATTGCGGAGCCGATCGGTATTCTTGCCGCGATCCTGCCGACGACGAATCCGACTTCGACGGCCTTGTTCAAGGGCCTTCTGGCTCTGAAAACGCGCAACGGGATGGTGTTTTCACCGCACCCGCGTGCGAAAGAATGCACGAAGCTCGCGGTTAAGATCCTTATGGATGCGGCCGTTGCCGCCGGATGTCCGGAGGGGCTATTCGCGACGCTTGATGAATGTACGTTGCAAATGTCGAACGGTTTGATGAAACATCCGTCGATTAACCTGATTCTGGCCACAGGCGGGCCGGGCATGGTGAAAGCGGCCTACAGCTCCGGCAAGCCGGCGATTGGTGTGGGCGCCGGGAATACGCCGGTTCTGATCGATGAGACGGCCGATATCAAAATGGCGGTGTCTTCGGTCCTGATGTCCAAGACTTTTGATAACGGTGTGATTTGTGCCTCCGAGCAATCGGTGACGATCCCGGCGCAGGTTTACGATACTGTCATGGGCGAGTTTAAACTCCGCGGCGCGCATATCCTTTCCAAAAAAGAGAAAGCGCAGCTTCAGGAGATTCTCGTCGGGAAAGACGGGCATGTGAATTCCAAAATCGTCGGGCAGTCTGCCGTCACGATCGCGGAAATGGCCGAGATCAAAGTGCCCAGGGATACAAAAGTCCTCATGGCCGAGTGCGATCATATCGGCGACGAAGAGCCTTATTCCATGGAAAAACTTTCGCCGGTTCTGGCTGTCTATAAAGCGGACGATTTTGACGATGCGCTCGCCAAATGTATTGCGCTGATCGAGTATGGCGGGGCGGGGCATACGGCCGTTCTGTACTCCGATGAGTCTGCGGACCACGATCATATCCGCCAGTTCCAGTTCAACATGCGTGTCGGGCGGTGCCTGATCAACATGCCGGCCAGTCAGGGCGCGATTGGAGATGTTTATAACTTCCGCCTGCCGCCGTCCCTGACGCTCGGGTGCGGGTCCTGGGGCGGGAACTCGGTTTCCGAGAATATCGGGGTCAAGCACCTTATGAACGTGAAGTCGGCGGCGCAGCGGCGCGAGAACATGCAGTGGGTCCGGATTCCGCCGAAGGTCTACTTCAAACAGGGTGCGGTTTCGCAGGCATTGCATGAGCTTAAGGATCGCGAGCGGGCCTTTATCGTGACCGACAAGACGATGGAGCAACTCGGCTACGTCCAGAAAATCACGGATGTTCTGGAAGAGATCGGCGTTGCGTTCCGTGTCTTCTCACAGGTCAAACCCGATCCGGACATTTCGAATGTGAACGCGGCTCTTGCGCAGGTGAACCAGTTCGAGCCGGATATCTTCATCGCGCTGGGCGGCGGGTCTCCGATGGATGCGGCCAAGTTTATCTGGCTTCTCTATGAAAACCCCGATCAGAAATTCGAGGATATCGCCATGCGGTTCATGGATATCCGCAAACGGATCAATGAATTTCCGGATCTGGGCCGGAAAGCCGTCATGGTCTCGATCCCGACGACGTCGGGTTCGGGGTCGGAAGTGACGCCGTTTACGGTGATCACGGACGACCGGACGGGCGTGAAATATCCGATCGCGGATTATGCCCTGACGCCGGATATGGCGATTGTGGACCCTGATCTTGTGCGCACATTGCCGAAGACGCTTGTCGCACATACGGGGCTTGATGCTCTGACCCACTCTGTGGAAGCGTTTACATCTGTGTATGCGAACAACTATACGGACGGCATGGCTCTCGAATCCATGCGGTTGATCTTTAAATATCTGCCGGACAGCTATCACAAAGGGACCAAGGTTCCCCGCGCCCGGGAGAAAATGCATTATGCGGCGACCATCGCAGGGATGGCCTTTGCCAACGCATTTCTTGGGGTATGTCACTCCATGGCGCACAAGCTGGGATCGGCCTTCGATATCCCGCACGGTCTGGCCAATGCCATGCTGCTAACCTATGTCATCCGCTATAACGCCACGGACAAGCCGACGAAGCAGGGGCTCCTGCCCGTCTATCGCTACCCGTTCGTGAAAGGGCGTTATGCGAAAATCGCGGATCACCTGCGCCTGACCGAAGATATCAAAGGGGACGATCACGATCCGAAAGTCCGCGACCGGAAGGTTGAGGCTCTTATTACAGCGATTGAGGATCTGAAAGAAAATCTGGAGATTCCGAAGACGCTGCGTGAGATCGGGATTCCCGAATCGATGTTCCTCGAGAAGCTCGACGATATCTGCTATCAGGCCTTCGACGATCAGTGTACCGGCGCGAACCCGCGTTACCCGCTGATCCGTGAGATCAAGGAACTGTACCTCCTCGCCTACTACGGCGAAGGCGTGAAGATCGAAGATATCGAAGACCGCCAGAAGGACATGGAACAAGGAAACGTCGTGAATTTGAAGTAACGATCATATCAGAATCAAGCCCCGCTTCGGTTATCCGGAGCGGGGTTCCTTGTCGTCTTCTCCGATGAAGCCGCCGGACTGGAGCTTGAAGAATCTGGCGTAGAGTCCATCCTGTGCCAAAAGCTCTGCGTGCGTGCCCTCCTCGACAATCCTGCCCTGATCGAAAACGAGAATGCGGTCCGCGTCCAGAATTGTGGACAGGCGGTGTGCGACCATGACGGAGGTCTGGCCTTGTATGAGCTCATGCAGGGCCAGCTGGATGGCTTTTTCGCTCGCGGAGTCGAGGGAACTCGTTGCTTCATCGAGAAGAAGAATGGGGCGCTTGGCCAGAATAGCGCGCGCGATGGCGACGCGCTGCCGCTCTCCGCCGGAGAGTTTGATCCCGCGCTCGCCTACGAGGGTTTCATATTGATCGGGAAGGCTTTGAATGAAGGAATCGATCTGGGCCTGCCGCGCAGCTTCCCGAGTTTCTTCGAAACCGGCGTCAGGCCTCGCATAGGCGATATTCTCGCGCAAGGAGCGGTGAAACAGGATCGGGTCCTGCGGGACGATGGATAATTGAGAGCGCAGAGAGGCTTGTGTGCATTTTGAAATATCCTGCCCGTCGATCAGAACCGCGCCTTTCTGAGCTTCATAGGTTCGTTGCAGAAGGCGCAGGAACGTTGTTTTTCCGCTGCCGGACTGTCCGACGAGCGCAACCCGCTCCCCGGCTTTTATGGAGAGGGAAAAATCCTCGAAGACAGGGCCTTTTCCTTTCGGATAAGCGAAGGAAACGTTCTGAAACTCAATCGTGCCATTGTGAATATTCAGGTCTTTTGCATCTGGTGCGTCCCGGATCTTCGGCGTCTCGCGCATCAAAAGGATTACGCCGTGCATGTCATAGGAAGAGGAAATGAGATTCTTCAGATTATTGGCGATCTGGCGCAGATAGGACTGCATGATTGTGTATGCCAGCGAAAGATAGGCGAGATCTTCGATATGGGCCTCTTCCCGGACGAAATACCAGACCCCGCCGCCAAGGAGAATGGTCAGCATCCCGAGGAGGAGAATATTCTGCATCATTGAAAGAATATTTTCGTACAGATACGCTCTGTGATTTTTGATCCGCAGGTCTTCGGCAAGGTCTGAAAAAGACAAAGTTTCGCGCGCTTCCTGCGCATAGGCTTTTGTCGTTCCGATGCCGGTAATATTATCGGCTATGCGCGCGAAACAGGTGTCCTGCGCGTCGGCATAGGCAAGCTGAACGGGGCCGAGAATCCGCATGACGAGCAGCATGCTGATCGCAAGGACTGCAATCAGATAGAGCGTCAACAAGGCGGACAGCAGGGGAAAATGCAGGAGGAGCAGACCGATGCTGCCAACCAGAATCATCGTCGTCGGGAGCATTTTTCGAATGACATAGTCCTCGAAATTTTCGATCCGGGTTCGCCCGCGCGTGATCTTGGAGATGATCGCGCCTGCGAAATTGTCCGTAAAAAACTGCTCCGAGAGCCGGTGGACGTGCGAGAATGCGTCTTCCAGATAATCCTTGAAAATTCGCGTTTCAAAGTTGTTATAGACAATATAGGTCAAAAACCCGAACACGAACAGAACGAACGTCAGTCCGATGAACAGAGATAAAGACTGAAGAATGACCGGCAACGATTCTTCCAGGCGAATGGTTTTGAGAAAAGCCGAGAGCGCAGTGGGCAAGAGCGTTTCCGTGAACGCCTCAAGGACGGAAAGAATGAGAACGAGAGAGAGCTTCCAGGGCTGTCTGCGCCAGTATCCGGCGACAAAACGGATGACGTCGGAAAGGGAGAGGGCTTTGTCTGTCGTATTATTCATCAGGCCGAACTATGCAGAAGAAATTTTTTATAGTCATAACATGTTGAGATGTACGATGCCAGCCTGTTCTCGACCCTCTTTTTTATTCGCCGTTCTCGGGCGCGAAAGGTTCGGAGATGATGGTCAGGGGCGCTTCATCTACCGGGGAAACCGGAAACGGCGCGGCGAAGACTGCCGTGCTTTCACTCTCTTCTTTCGGGCTCAGGGGCTCAAGCAGATCCGGAGACAGCGGCGAGGAGGCATGTTTACGGTCCTTTTTGTGTTCTCCCCGTTCTGTTTCTGCGCTTTCAATAGCCCCCTGAAACATGTTCATGCAGCGGTCTGCGTGCGGCGCATAGGTTTCACGATCCAGTTCGGTCATCCAGCAGTCGAAATTGGCCTGTGCACGGGCCGTACGCAAAGGCGTGTGCTGTGCGCCGCCGCTTCGGATCAAATCCGTCAGGGCGTGAGCGCCGGTCTGTGCGTCACGTTTCATTTCAGGCGGGTACACGTCTTCCGGGACGGTGTACGGATCGGGCGCTTTTCCGTTTCCGGCCTGAAGCGCCCGGTTTGCGAATTTGAAGGAGGTCCATTCCCGTCCGGCATGAAGATAATCTTTTGCCAGACCGAGGTATTCCTGATGCAGGGCTGATGTATATGCGTTTGGTGCAGGCGGTTGCTTTTGCGCCTGCTCTATACGGTATGTCGCGCAGCCCTGCGTTGTTGCGGAAAGAACACAAAAAGCGGCCAGTGTCGTTACAGTCCGGGTACGGTTTCTGGAATTCTTTTTCATAGTATTCCTCAAATTCGTGCGATAGGGATCTGTGTATGAATAAACGGATTGGGGGGAGGCAGGCAAGAAAAATAATAGGAAGGCTCTCATGAAAACTATTGAAAAAAAGGGCTTTTGAAATACATTGTTGGAGATTAAATGAAGTATGGTGTCAGTAAATGTGTGCATATATATAAAGGGACATTAGTGATGTCTAATAAAAAAACATTATCTTCTGAAGAAAAAGAGAAATTATTCAACACAATTATGCCTGAAACGACAAGCCGGATCATTTGCATCCAGATCGAGAAGCCCGTTTCAAGAGCCGGGTACGAAGGAAATTTTTTGCCGAAAATCGAAAAAATGCTGCAACAGCACGGCGAGATTCGAATCCTGATTTTCTACAAACATTTTAAGGGGTGGGAAAAAGAAGCTGCGGTTATGGATCTGTATACAACGGCGCGTTACGGACGGCATATTGTAAAGATGGCCCTTGTCAATCCGCCGGAACGCGAGATTGTCAGCAAAACAGTCAAGAAAAGCCTTCTGGCGGGGGATCTTCAATTTTTTGCAAAGGAAGATCTGGCCAGGGCGCTTGAATGGGTCGGGATCTGATTTACGGGAACGGAATCCTGAAGACGTCGGCTCGTGCTGCCGAGCCTTCGTTACTTCCGTGTGCGCTTCCGTGAAAACTGCATCCTGTCATGCCGATTCCGGCAAGAACCATTACAAACAAAAAGAGCAGAACCGTCATCGCATTTTGCATCGTCCCACCTCGGTCGTTTCTACACAGTTACCCGAAAGATTAGAGCCGATTGGAGAGGATTTGTCCATATGCCGCGGCGAATCAGCACGGCTCGGAAGTCATGGTTAACGAAACTTTTGCCTTGCTATTTGAGATGTGATTCTCTTTGAGGGTGATTCGCCATCCCCAACAGAGAGCCCCCAT
>JANQFU010000088.1 GCA_028277665.1 Alphaproteobacteria bacterium
ATGGATCAGTTCACGCTGGACCGCCGGACCCTGCTCGATGTGCTGGATGCGCAAAACGAACTATTCGTCTCCCGCACCAACGCGGTGAACGAGGACATCACCCGCGTCTTTGCCGTCCACCGCCTCCTGGCACTCGAAGGCAAGCTGCTGGAGACTCTCGGCGTGAACATCCCCATCGACTCCGATCCCGCCCGCGAGCGTCCTGAAAACGTCCAGGCCGGCGGCTTCCCGCTGGCCCCGCCGGAGACCGAACCGCCTGTCAAGCGGGTGCGGTAATAGAGGATAGTGTCCTTATCGGATGTTTGCGTGACTGATATGTTCAGGCTCGTTCTTCTTGTCTCTATAATGCTTTTGACCGGCCCGGCGGTATGGGCGGGAGAGTCTTGCCGGTTAAGTGATCTGACACATTGCGATTCCAGTCAAAGCTTCAGGGACGTTCATCCTGAGGATCAGGCGTGCTTTGTACAGCAACCCGATTTTATCAAGATCGGATACCTGTCTTGCCAGACGGGCCTGTCGACAGCCTGGGAGTATCTGCATGTTAACCCAAACTACCAAGAGCCTGATCCGGTTGCGGCGGTGGATGTTCTGAATTACAGAGCGCTCAAGTATAACCGCACGGAAAACGAAGCGTTATTGGCGCTTCTGGTACGGCATGGTTTGGACCGGCCTCGTTTGGGGCAGCTTTTTGCGGCGTCGATTGAGTGGGCGGAGACGGAAAAACGGAAGAGCGCGGAAGAGCTGTATGAGAGGGCGCTAAGGGCAGCGCAGGATATAAAGCATCCGCCGCTAAAAGAAGATTTCAGGACACTTTTCCTTATGATGGCAGCAGAAAAAGGACATGCGTTGGCGGAGCCAGCCCTTCATCGTGTCCCGCCTCCCCAGGAATGTCGGGATCAGCCAACCTTCAATGACAGTCTGTATTGCCTTGATAAAGGGGGGGGATATATATCCGATGCCTTTCATGCGCTCAGTACAGGTCCGGCCATTACTGCCGGTGCGGTTGTCTATCCCGAACCGGATTGTGAAGCCGTACGATGGTTTTTGCGCCTTCAAGCCCTCATGTTTAGCCAAACTGAGAATAAGCATAAGATTGCCGTAATGAAAACTCTCAATATAGAAACGCCCTGCCTGATATCCTTGTATGAGGATTCCATCGAATGGGCGGAAGCGGAGAAGACGAAACATCCTTTCCTTCTCTACAACCTGTCGCGTTTTAGCAGGTTTGATTTCGTAGAGCCCGCGCATCTCAGGGATAGCTATAAGGATGAGTATTACAGATTGGCGCTAGCAAGAGGCAGCTTCAGGGCCCGGCTTGAGGAAATGGGGGCAAATATTGCGTTCACTGTAAAGTTCTGGGGCAAGTTGTTGAAGGCTATGATGTCTGCCAATAATTCGGGCACAGAAGATTGAATGATTCTATGGCATTAGAGATCTGTTTGTCTTCTATTTCAATTTTCTTCTCAAGTTCTTGAATTTTTTTCTCTAAAGCTCTGATCTTTTCTATTAAATCTTCTGTATAGCCGAGACGGTTGAGGATGTGCTTCATCTGGCGGACCCCGGATCAAGTCCGGGGCAGGCTTGTAATCGTTCACAGCCGTGCCGGCCCCGAAGGGCCTGGTGAGTTTGAGGGTCATGGGGAGATTCCTTTGAGGCTGGACATAAAAAAGCCGGGACAGGTTTTGGGCAGAGAGGTTTCTCTGGCACTATACACGCATGGCGTGTACAGTGCGTTAGTTTTGATTACTGTATCGAAAGTTTCGAATTGGCACAAAAAATCATGAAAAAAGTAGCAATAGCATTATGCTTGGCATTCTTTTTATTGGTTTTTTGGCCTGTTAAATATCAGGAAACTGTAAGCAATAAAATACAATTTAAGGCATATTGCCCTGCCGTTTTATCTTGGACAAGTGCACCGTATATTAAAAAACAATTAGACAGCTTATTTGGGCCTATTTATATCTCGCCCACCATATATGGGTGCATTATAAAAAAACTTCTTGATGAAGAGGTGATTTCAGAATCTGAAGCATCTTTCAGAGCAACGATGTTGCTTGAGAACGATCTGTTTTATTTTAATAACCGTTACGATTTGCAGGCCTATTTCCACTATAATTCTGCAAAAGTTGGCAATATTGGTGCTTTGAGAGCTTTAGCTGAGTTATTTGCACTGGGAAAGGGCGTGAAAACAGATACGGAAAGAGCAAAACATATGTTCCGCGAGTTCTACTCTTATTATTTGCCGCATGAAGACATAGAAGATACGTGCGAAAGTCATATAGATTATAAAATAGGGAATATATACAATAATAGGAATGCTATCGAGATAGAGCAGATAAAATGGTTGAAGACCTTATGTTATAAAAGTGAAGAAGAGCTTTACGCTATTTCTGACTGGTATGTAAATGATGACAATCCTTACCGTTCTTCCGTTGTGGCTCGGGAAATATGGTCACATATGAGCAGAGCCAGAGATCAAGGGCGGACCTTGCATCTATACCTTCAGACGCCTGAAGAATCCATAATATTGAACGATTAGGCATTATAAGCGAGGCATGCTTGTAATTCATCTATTGCCTCTTGCAGGTCTTTTTTTGCTTTTTCAATCTGCGCTTCAAGTATCTGTTTTTGAGTGAGGAGATATGAAATTTTTTTATGAATGCCTTTAAGTTGTTGGCCAAGTTCATCCAGATGTTCTTGCAGTTCATTTTGTATCTGCATTCCAAAATAACGACGTATAAACTCGGAGAGATCATCAAGCCATTTTAGAGGTGCCGTTATGATCGAGGTTGCCCAGAGTGTGCCAAAAACTCTAACAAGCTCAGAAAATATTTGATCTTTTTCTTCTTTTAAAGCTTTTGCTCTCATCTCAATTTTATTGAGCGCAATTAATAACATCTGCAAATTGTCCTCGGCATCATTTTTCGCTTTCTCTTTCTCTCTGCAATCAGGGGGGCCGAATTTTTTTCTTTCTGTAAGTTCCGCCCAGCATCTGCAGTTATGGGGTTCCATGGGATGGCCGTCCTCCGGCGGGTTGTCCCAGGTGAAGATTTGGCCTTCGCGGGATGCGTGGGAGGAGCGTCAGCGACGAAGCAATCCGGAAAAAGGTCTGTTTTCCGGCTTTTCTGGATTGCCGCGCCCGCTACGCGGGCTCGCAATGACGAATTGAGGGGTGGTAAGGGCGCCGGGATGACGGGATTTGTATTTAGAGCGTTTTCCCGTTGGGTTAACCCATTTTCTTCTCAAGGCCGTCATTGCGAGAAGGACCGAAGGGACGACGAAGCAATCCAGAAGAATGCTGGCATTTCAATGTTGCTCCTGGATTGCTTTCCCGGCCTTTTTTAACGCGCCATAGCGCAAGCGC
>JANQFU010000034.1 GCA_028277665.1 Alphaproteobacteria bacterium
AAGCGTGAAAACACGAAGAAAATCAGCAAGTTGGAACCCGGAAACCCTCCTGCGCATCCTGAAAATTAAACCCCGTTAACCATGGATTCCGAGCCGTGCATCCGGAGAGGTTATATCCCGGACGGGCGCGGCGCTATCCGGGGAGAAATTCCGGCACCGCCTGAAGCTCCTTTGGATGACGATACCATTCTCTGGCTGACGAAGAGCTTGTGATTAAACCTTGACTCAATAGTACCAAAACATGATATCATTATCACAGAAGCACCGAAAAACCCTCGCGCTAATTTTTGAAAATCCGGTCCGCGCGGATGTGGCGTGGCGGGATATTGAGGCGCTTCTGGTGGCGCTGGGCGCGACGATCAAGGAAGGCAATGGAAGCCGTTTGCGGATTGCCCTGAACGGATGCCGCCGGGTCTTCCACCGTCCGCACCCGGAAAAGGAAACCGACAAAGGCGCACTGAAATCCGTACGAGATTTCTTGCGTGCGGCAGGAGTAAGCGATGCTTAAATATAAAGGCTATATCGGGCATGTCGTTTATGACGATGAGGCGCGGATTTTTCATGGTGATGTTATCAACATGACCCGCGACGGCGTGACCTTTCAGGGGCGCAGTGTTGACGAAATTGAGCAAGCCTTCCGGGACTCCGTCGATGATTATCTGGACTGGGCCGCCGAAGAAGGCTTTGAACCGGAAAAACCCTTTTCCGGAAAGTTCGTCGTGCGGATGGGCCCGGATCTACACCGCGATGCGACTATCGCCGCCCGGGATGCCGGGCTTTCACTCAACGCGTGGGTTGTGCAGGCACTGGAAAAAGAAAGCCACAACACGTCAGCACGCGGGGCCTGAAAATGAGGGATGATAAGTAAACCATATATATTGCCATACTTTTAGCCATATGATGCACTATGAATGTTACGTTTGAATGGGATGAAGGGAAGAACGCAAAGTTCTTCTATTTTTATTTTCGTCATCCTCCGACTTGTTCGGAGGATCCATTTCAAAGCCTGCGCTGGCGGATGAATGGATCCTCCGAACAAGCCAGAGGATGACGGGAGCGAATACCTGACCCCTCTGCGGCCTTAAAATACATTTTTTCCATGTGCTGCAGACTCAATCGGGAAGTACAGGCGCAAATGGAGTAAAGAGTATGAGCAAAGAAACCGAACCCACTGAAAAAATATTTTATTCCCCGGACGACCATCCGGATGCACCCAGCGAGCGCGCCCATATTGTCGCCGATTTCCTGCCGCCGCCAGACCAGCTTGTCTTCAGGGAAGACACCCAGAAAGTCACGCTGGCCCTCTCTCGTCCCAGCATTGAGTTTTTTAAACTTGAGGTCAGCAAGCCTTATCCGGCGGCGGCGACCTGGTCGATCGGGTCCGCGTAGTCGTCACTTTCCTGAAGCGGGCCGGAGTCCTGGCCTTTGGCGGCCGGATCGCGGTCGACGAGTTCGATGACGGCCATCGGCGCCGCGTCGCCGTAACGGAAACCGGCTTTCAGGACGCGGCAGTAGCCGCCCTGACGTTTTTCGTAGCGTTCTGCCAGCGTATCGAAGAGTTTGGCGACCTGTGCCTCGTCACGCATGATCGAAATCGCGCGGCGACGATTGGGCAGCCCGCCTTTTTTTCCGAGCGTGATCAGCTTTTCGACGAAAGGACGCAGCTCTTTCGCCTTGGGCAGAGTCGTGACGATCTGCTCGTGTTTGACCAGCGCGGCCGCCATATTGGCCAGCATTGCTTTCCGGTGGGTCGATGTGCGGTTCAGCTTGCGCTGTTTAATGCCGTGGTTCATAGCTGTCTCTCCTTTTCGTCTGCGGTCTCACGCATGAGATCCATGGTTTATTCGCCCCGGCACGGCCGGCTAGTAAGCCGTCACCGGTGCGGCGCACCCCCGCGGTGCTTTTTTACTAAAACGGTTCGTCGACCCGCCTGGCGAGATCTTCGATGTTTTCCGGCGGCCAGCCTTCAATCTGCATCCCCAGATGCAGGCCCATGGCCGTCAGGACTTCTTTAATTTCGTTCAGCGACTTCCGCCCGAAATTCGGCGTGCGGAGCATGTCGCCTTCCGTTTTCAGAACCAGATCGCCGATATAGACGATGTTGTCGTTTTTCAGGCAGTTCGCCGAGCGGACGGACAGTTCCAGCTCGTCGACCTTGCGCAGAAGATTCCGGTTGAACGGCAGCTCCGCTTCCTCGGATTCGGATTCTTTTTCCTTCGGCTCCTCGAAATTGATGAAGACCTGAAGCTGATCCTGAAGGATCCGGGCCGCATAAGCGACCGCGTCTTCCGGAGAGATAACGCCGTTCGTCTCAAGCTGAAGCGTCAGCTTGTCGAAATCGGTGATTTGTCCGACCCGCGTATCCTGAACCTCGTAGGTCACTTTCCGGACCGGCGAGAAAACACTGTCCACCGGGATCAGACCGACCGGCGCTTCTTCCGGGCGGTTCTGGGAGGCCGGGCAGTAGCCCTTGCCGGTGTTGACCGTCATTTCGATGTTGATCGACGCGCCCTTGTCGAGCGTGCAGATGACCAGATCCGGGTTCATGATTTCGATATCGGCGCCGGCCTCGATCATGCCCGCTGTCACTTCGCACGGCCCCGTCGCCGACAGGCGCATTTTTTTCGGCCCTTCGACATGCATCCGGACCGCCAGCGCCTTGATGTTCAGGATGATGTCCGTCACGTCTTCGCGCACGCCCGGGATCGAGGAGAATTCGTGCAGGACGCCGTCAATCTGGATCGCCGTCACGGCCGCGCCCTGAAGGGACGACAGCAGGATCCGGCGCAGCGCGTTTCCGAGCGTCAGACCGAAGCCCCGCTCCAGAGGTTCCGCAACGATTTTCCCGGAGACCTGCGCATCCGTTCCGTGTCCGATCTCGATTTTCGACGGTTTGATCAATTCCTGCCAGTTTTTCTGTATCAAGGTCTTGCCCTCTTCTTAAATGTCAGATTCTTTTCATAAATTCCTTACAGTACCGTACATCAGACGCGGCGGCGTTTGCGCGGACGGGCGCCGTTATGCGGGATCGGCGTCACATCGTGGATCGCCGCGATAGAGAAGCCGATCGACTGAAGCGCGCGCAGGGCGGATTCGCGTCCCGAGCCCGGGCCCTTGACGTTGACGGTCAGTTCTTTCATCCCGTGCTCCTGCGCCTTGCGGCCCGCGTCTTCGGCGGCAATCTGCGCCGCGAAGGGCGTGGATTTCCGGGAGCCCTTAAAGCCCATCATCCCGGCGGACGACCAGGAAATCGCGTTTCCCTGCGCGTCGGAAATGGTGATCATCGTGTTGTTAAACGTCGAATTCACGACGGCAATGCCGGACGTGATGTTTTTACGCTCCTTGCGTCTGGGGCGTGCTGCTGGTTTTGCCATGGTTTTAAATCCTTATCCTTATCTTTTCTCTGTGCTGAATGACTGATGCGCCCAAACTCAAATACCGCCGGGCCTATTTCTTCTTACCGGCGATCGGTTTGGCCGGACCCTTGCGCGTGCGCGCGTTGGTCTGCGTCCGCTGTCCGCGGACCGGCAGTCCCCGGCGGTGGCGCAGGCCGCGCAGGCAGGCCATATCCATCAGGCGTTTGATGTTCATGCTCACTTCGCGGCGAAGATCCCCTTCGATGAGGTAGGAACCGCTGTCGATTTCCGTCCGGATTCGGTTCAGCGTGTCTTCGTCAAGCTGACCCATGCGCTGCTGCACATCGATCCCGAGCTTGTCACAGATTTTTCCCGCCGTCGTATGACCGATGCCGCGAATATAGGTCAGGGCAATCGGTACACGCTTTTTGTCGGGAACATTGATACCAGCAATACGTGCCACTTTGTTTTCTCCTTGTTTATTGATCTCAACCGAACCGTATTTCCGGTTCGTACACCAAAGAAAGACAAGGAAACAGCCGCCTCCAGAGAGCTATCCGGGCAAGCGTAACCCATCCCGTCTTTCAGAGATGGGCGGATTATAGGGATTTCGCTTTCGCCGTCAATAAAAAAAGGCCGTTATCGAAGCAAGCGTCAAAAAAAAGACAGATCGCACAGCATTTAAAGACTATTTTTTATCCTTGTCTTTATCCTTGCCGTCGTCACCGCCGATTTCGGCGCGGGAAGTCACGACCGTATCGATCAGGCCGAAAGTCTTCGCTTCTTCCGGCGACATAAAGTTGTCGCGGTCCATCGCCTTCTCAATCGTCGTCAGCTTGTTGCCCGTGTGTTTGACGTAGATATCGTTCAGAATCTGGCGCAAGCGCAGGATTTCTTTTGCCTGAATTTCGATGTCCGTTGCCTGCCCCTGCGCACCTCCATGGGGCTGATGGATCATGATCCGCGAATTCGGCAAAGAGAAGCGCTTGTCTTTCGCTCCGGCCGTCAGGAGCAGCGAGCCTGCGGATGCCGCCTGTCCGATACAGACCGTCGAGACGTCCGGCTTGATGTACTGCATCGTGTCGTACATCGCGAGCGCCGCCGTCACGGCGCCGCCCGGCGAGTTGATGTAGAACGAGATATCCTTGGTCGGGTTTTCCGATTCCAGAAACAGAAGCTGGGCGCAGATCAGAGAGGCCACCTCGTCATTCACGCCGCCGGTCAGGAAGATGATTCTTTCTTTCAGGAGACGGGAGAAAATGTCGTAGGACCGTTCCCCGCGGTTGGTCTGCTCGACCACAATCGGAACCAGGGAATTTTGGAAGACGTCTATCGGATCGCGTTCGCTCATGTTTTTCTACTCTTTTTCCGTGCTGTTTGATATCGACATTGTCACGTGACGTGAATCGGACTTTCCTGAGCCTATCGCGGGCTATGCATAAGTTCAAGCCGCAAAAAAGGGCCATGGCCCATGAAAGGAATACCTCGTCACAGGTTCTCCCCCCGGCGGAGAGCTTATATAAACCTGAGCTATGAATGGGAATGATGTGCTGCACAAATTTCCTGCACCCCTCATTTCAGGCGATCGCCCTGCCAAGAGACCTTGCGCCGGAATAAAAAGATGTTAAGTTTCGGAGAAATATTTATGGGATGCAGAGCTTTTCTTCCGGGAAAATGATATGCTCCTGGCTCATAAAAAAACCGCCTTATATACTTACGGAATTGCGCCGTGATCCAGTTTGAACATGTCGGTTTGCGCTACGGCGTCGGGCCGGAAATTCTGAGCGATATCAGCTTTACGCTTGAACCCGGCTCGTTCCACTTCCTTTCGGGGCCGAGCGGCGCGGGGAAAACCTCGCTCATGTCCCTGCTGTATCTGGGCCGTCACCAGACGCGCGGCCTCATCAACATGTTCGGACAAAACACGCTGGACGCCCCGCGCGGACAACTGGCCGCGCTGCGCCGGAAAATCGGGGTCGTGTTTCAGGATTTCCGTCTGCTCTCGCACCTCTCCGCATTCGATAATGTGGCTCTGCCGCTCCGCATTCTCGGACGGCCGGAGAAAGAAATCCGGAACAACGTGCAAGAGCTTCTGGAATGGGTCGGCCTCGGCGATTATCTGAAATCCCTGCCCGACACACTCTCCGGCGGGCAACAGCAACGGATCGCGATCGCCCGCGCCGTCATCACGCGCCCGCGCCTTCTTCTGGCCGACGAGCCGACGGGGAACCTTGACGACGCCATCGGCTACCGCCTGATGAGCCTGTTCGAACAACTGAACCGGATGGGCACGACCATCGTCATCGCCTCCCACAACGAAGGCATGATGGACCGGTTCGAGCATACCCGCCTCGTCCTCGGCGGCGGCGGCCTTGACGTCAGGCCGCCCCACAGAGAAGGCCTGCTCTCCCGCCTCACCGGAAAAGACAAGGGAGAAAGGGAGACGCGCGCATGAGCCTGTTCAGGGAACGCAAACTCGGCGTCGCCGACCGCCCCCGGCGTTACGACCTTCCCCTCGAAAAAGGAAGCGGCGGACGGTTTCTGGGGGCCCTTGTCGGATTGATGGCCTATCTCCTCGTCCTGTCTCTCGGCACGGCGATCGGGCTGCAATCCCTGTCGGACCGCTGGTCCTCCGGCCTTGAAGGCAAAATGACCGTCGAGATTCCCGCCCTAACCCCGGACGGCGCGCCGCGGTCCAAAGAGACGCTGGACAGGCTTGCACAGCGCACCGCCTCCCTTCTGAAAAATTCCCTGCTGATTACACAGGCCGAAATCCAGAGCGACTCCGAAACGCGCGCCCTTCTCTCCCCCTGGCTTCCGGGCCTTGCCGATGGAGATCTGGACCTTCCCGTTCCGCGCCTGATCAATGCAACGCTCGCCGATCCAAACCCCGGCGAAAACGGCCTGAAAAATCTCAACGCGGCTCTTTATGATATCGCCCCCGATATCCGCCTTGAGACCCATAAGGACTGGCTGACCGGAATTCTCCGCCTGACCGGCACGATGGAAGCCGCCGCCTTTCTTGTCGTTATTCTGATCGGCGTCACAACACTCAGCGCCATTGCCGGGGCCGTACATTCCCGCATGGCCGAATACCGCGATGAAATCGAGCTCCTTCACCTCATGGGCGCGGGAGACCGCTATATCCTGCGCCAGTTCCAAAGATACATGCTGCGCCTGTGCGTCATTGCGGGACTTGCCGGATTGCTCGCCGCCGCGCTCACATTCCGGATCTTCGCGCATACGATGTCGGCGGACAGCCTTGAAAACGTCACACCCGAGGCCGGTTTCGGCGCCGGCGCGTGGATCGTCATGTGCGCGGCCCCGCTCATCCTGTGCGGCATTACGATGCTCACCGTCCGCCAGACAGTGCTTGGCGTCCTGCGCAAAATGCCTTAAAAAAACAAGCATGCGCGCCACCATGATAAAACTTGTTCTGATTTCCGCCGTTTTCGCCCTGCTGTTATGGCTGTGCGGATTCGGGCTGTTTATCGCAAGAATTCATTACACACATGCCCCGGAACACCCGGAGAAAACCGACGCCCTCATCATTTTGACCGGCGGATATAACCGCATCGACAAGGGGCTGGACCTCTTCGCACAGGGGCTTGCGGATCGCCTGCTCATCAGCGGCGTCCACAAAAACGTCACGCTGGACAATCTCCTCGAACAATGGGGAGGGACGCTCCCAAAGAAAGATCCGCAAGCCCCGAAAGCCCCAAAAGAAGAGGTCACGCTTGGCTATCTGGCGGCGAACACAATGGGCAACGCCTATGAAAGCACGCAGTGGATCCGGAAATACAGCGCACAAACCGTCCGGATCGTCACGGCGCATTATCACCTCCCCCGCACGCGGCTTTTATTCGAACGCGCCATGCCGGAAACCGCCTTTTTCTGGTATCCCGTTTATCCCGCACGCGAAAACAAGGATGCCCTGCGCTATACGCATCTCTTATGGTCGGAATACAACAAATTCCTGTGGACATGGCTGGACGTGCATTTGCCGCTTTCCATGCCGTTTGTGACGATCAGAACACGACAGGCTC
Source organism: Alphaproteobacteria bacterium (assembly GCA_028277665.1). Lineage (GTDB taxonomy): Bacteria > Pseudomonadota > Alphaproteobacteria > Micavibrionales > Micavibrionaceae > JANQFU01. Next base: position 7,403 of record JANQFU010000034.1, read on the forward strand.
CCTGAAATGCCCTCATCCCAATGGATCCGCTCGACGCTGTTCAACGTCATCTTTTATACCATGACGACTGCGTTCTGCATTCTCTACATCCCCTTGATCGCCGCCCCGCGGAGCTGGCTGATCGCGATGCTCCGTGTCTATATGCGCCTGCTCTCCGCCGTGGAAAAGCACGTCGCCGGAATCACGCTGGAGATCCGCGGGCGCGAACACCTGCCCCCGCCCGGCACAGCCTTCCTCGTCGCCGCCAAGCATCAGTCCCCTTATGAGACGATGAAGCTCCATTTGATTCTCGACGATCCGGCCGTCATCCTCAAAAAAGAGCTGACGCAAATCCCCATCTGGGGATGGCTCGCGCAAAAAGCGGACCAGATCCCGGTCGACCGGAGCAACCCGGCCCGCGCCCTCAAATCGATCACGGATGGAGCCCGCCGCATAGCCGCGCAAAACCGCCCGATCGTAATCTTCCCGCAAGGCACGCGCGTGCGCGTACACGAAACCACAAGCGATAAACCCTATAAATCCGGCATCATCCGCATGCAGGCGCAAACAAACCTGCCGATCGTCCCGATGGCCCTGAACTCGGGCCTGTTCTGGCCGCGTGACGGATGGCGCAAATACCCGGGAACGGTCGTTTTCGAATTCCTCCCGCCGATCCCGCCCGGCGGCGATCCGAAAGACACATTACGCACACTGGAGACGCTTCTGGAGGCCCGCTCGCAAGCCCTTATCGACGAATCGCAGAAAAAGATCTCCGGATAACCGCTCCCCCCGTCCCGGTTTCCTTTGACAATACATGCAGAAAGGCTTATATAGCCATAACACAGGGATTTGTACACAAACGAGCCGCCTTCCCGGCGGAATGAGAAGCAGATAGAATTGCGGTAGAGGGATAAACTGTTTTTGAATCGCGAAGGCGCGAAGGCGCAAAGTTTTCACAAAGCCCTTCGCGTCTTTGCGTCTTCGCGATTCATCTCTTTTTCAAGCCCCTCATCCGCTCGCATCTCCCCACAGGGAAGAGGTAAAATATGTTTTACGAAACCCTGAAGACAAAAACGAGAGCTTTATAAAAAGCCTCCATAACAAAAACCCAAAACCTCAGACAGGGAGGAATAATATGGCATTGGCAGAAACGGACTTTGACAAAGCAAGAGAACGCGAACAGAAAACCATAAGAGAGACAAAAGATGAGCTTGGAAAACTATCCCAGCTATTAGCCGAGACAGCGGAAGGCCACCACCGCTTTGAATATGATCCCACAACCGGAGGGTGGACAAACACACAATTCACATATATTAGCGTTGATTGGCAAACAGGTGCTATTGAGGTCTCCCTTGCCGGACCGGGACCCATGAGAGAAAGCGGCGTTCTGGCCCTTCAAGAACTGGCTGATGAAAGAAATATAAACGTCGTATTTCAGAATTCTGGCCGATCTTCATTTACCTACCTTGAAGATAATGAACCGACCCGCGGTAGCGGCGCGGTTAGAAAATTTGGGGACCCAGCCCCTGCATACACATAACCCCAAAAGGACCCCCGAATGAAACTTCCCAAAGTGATCGGACATCGCGGCGCGTGCGGATACGCGCCGGAGAATACGCTGGAAAGCCTCAAGACGGCGGCGGATCTCGGGGTGAAGTGGGTTGAGGTCGACGTCAAGCTGACGGCCGATAACGTCCCGGTCCTGCTTCATGATGAAACGCTGGACCGGACGACGAACGGCCACGGCCCCCTTGCTTTAACGGATTTCGAGAGCCTGCGTGCGCTGGAGGCCGGAAGCTGGTACGGCGAGAGCTTTGCCGGGATCAAAATCCCGACACTCGAAGAGGCCCTTGCGCTTTTGATCGATCACGGAATGGGCCTGAACCTCGAAATCAAACCCTGCCCCGGCCGGGAAAAAGAAACGGCGGAAATCGTCCTCGACGAAATCAGCCGCATCTGGGACGATCACGAGAATATCCTGATCTCCTCCTTCCAGCATGTCTGTCTGGAATGCGCTCGTGACATGGCGTTCGACTGGCCGCGCGGCTTGCTCCTGCCCGAAGAATGGCCGGAAAACTGGGCCGATCTCGCCGAATACCTCGATGTCACGACGGTCAACATCAACGGCAACACTTCGTCCCGTGAACAGATCGAAGAGATCTTCGATCTCGACCGGAGCTACGCCGTGATCGCCTACACGATCAACGATCCGCAGCAGGCCCGCCGCCTGCAGGCCTGCGGCGTCGACGCCCTCGTCTCCGACACGCCGGACGTCATCATCGAAAACCTCCTGACGGTGCATTAAGCACAGGCTATCTTTATCGTCGTCATCCCCGCGAAGGCGGGGATCTTTTCAATTCCTTGCTTGGAAAAAAATTCCCGCCTTCGCGGGAATGACAATTTTTGTATTAAAGGGGCTTTTGCGGGGGTTTCTATAGATCCTGCCCCTAATTCCGCCTTATTTGGAAGACGCTTTTTTCGCTTTTGCTTTCGTCTTTGGTTTCGGTTGGGCTTTCGGCTTTTCGGCTTTTTCGTCCCCTTCTTTATCCGCGGCTTTGGCTTTCGTTGTTTTTGCCGCCGGTTTTTTCGCCGGTTTCTTGTCTTTTTTCTCGTTAGAGGCGTCGGCGTTCTCTTCCTTGCTGCGCAGGGCTTTGGGAAGATCGTCCTCGTCTTCGGCTAAAAGCTCGTCAATCGTGACGTCTTTCATCGTCACGTCCGCCAGTTCGAGGATGAAGTCCACGACTTTTTCCTCGTAAAGCGGCGCACGCAGGGATTCGAGCGCCTGGCGGTTTTTCGAATAAAAATCGAACACGGCGCGTTCCTGTCCCGGATATTTCTGGGCTTCACGGATAACTGCGCCCTGAAGCTCGTGATCACCGACCGTGATATTGTTCTTCTGGCCGACCTGCGAGAGCAGAAGGCCGAGCCGGACGCGGCGTTCGGCAATCTGCCGCAGTTCCTCTTTTTCATCCTGCTCAAGAACCGAATCGTTCTCTGCAGGGGATTCCCCTTCTCCGTCTCCGTGGGGTTTGTGCCCTTTCGCATGCAGGACCTGCTGCAGGATGCTGTCATATTCCATGTCGACCATGCTGCCGGGCAGGTCCATGCTGTGCTTTTCATCCAGAACATCAAGAAGCGCGCGTTTGACTTTCAAACGGCTGGATTCTTCGTATTCCTTGTCAATCTGTTCCTTGACGACCTCGCGCAGGGCGTTCAGGTCGTCGAGACCGAGAGATTTCGCGAAGTCCTCGTCGATTTCGGGCACCTGCGGAAGGCGGATTTCCTTGACCGTCGTCTCGAAGATCGCCGCGCGGCCGGCAAAATCGTCCGCATGGTAATCTTCCGGGAAGGAGAGTTTGACGTCCAGCGTCGTCCCGGCTTTCGCGCCGACGAGCTGATCCTCGAAACCGGGAATGAACTGACCGCTGCCGATCTCCAGAGAATGGCTCGAGCCCTGCATCTGCGGATGCTCGACATTGTCGTCCGCCGTGCGGCCCTTGAAGTCGATCACGACCACGTCGCCTTTTTTCGCCGGGCGGTCCTCCTCGATCTTGACGTTCTGGCGGCGCTGCGTTGCAATGCGGCCCAGGGCTTCATCCACCTGCGCGTCTTCGACCGCCGCAACGGGTTTCGTCAGCTTCAGCGTTTTCAGATCCATCACTTCGAATTCCGGCATGACTTCGAGCGCAACCGTGTAGGTCAGGTCCTTGCCTTCGTCGAATTCCTTGACCTCGATCTTCGGCTGCATCGCGGGGCGGAGTTTTTTCTCCTGCATCAGATTCGCGGTCGTGTCGTTCACGACTTTTTCAAGAACCTCGCCCAGAACGGCCTTACCGTAGCGTTTGCGCAGGATATCCAGCGGCACTTTTCCCGGACGGAAACCCGGCATTTTGATCGTCGCACCGACGTCTTTCAGGCGGGCATCGACTTCCTTCGCGATTTCCGCCGCACTGACGACGACTTCATATTCCCGCTCAAGACCTTTATTTTTCAATTCGTTAACTTGCATCGCTCTCATCATGCTTTAAATTTAAATGTTTCCTGTTTTCCGGCGGCGCCCGCAAGGGCAAGGTTCTATGGTGCGGGTGAAGGGACTTGAACCCCCACGACCGAAGTCACTGGAACCTAAATCCAGCGCGTCTACCAGTTCCGCCACACCCGCGCGGATCCCCAGATGGGGGTTTTTAACGCAAATATATGGATACGCCAAGGAAAATTTCGGATTATTTGAGATCACCCGTCACAGAGGCCCCGTCCGCTTCTTGTCCTGTTTCCGGAGCGGAAGGCAACGCCGTTTCCTGCGCGGCAGAATCGAGCGCCTTTTGCATCTGTTTCTGACGGGCCTCAAGCTCTATCAAACGCGGGCTTTTGCCGATCCCGCCCGGCGGCGGGGCGTCCTTGTCGCTCGCCAAAACGGGCTCTCCCGGCAGGATCTGTTCCATCTCATACGGCTCCGGACGAATCGTATCGGGCTGCATGTAGCCGGGCAGAGGCTCCGGAGAGGCGACGGTGTCTTCAAAGCTCACATCGATCCTGTTCGGAAACCGGTACGCCGCGCCGGACGCCAGATCATAGGCTGTCCCGATCACCATGCCGTTGGCCAGGTTCCAGATAAGAGAGCGCCCGAGACGCGGCTCGATCACGGCCGTCTGGGAACGGTTGCCGGACGCCAGACAATTCAGGGTCATCGAATCGTTACGCCTGGAGATGTTGATCGTCTCCGGCGGATAGATTTTATAAACAATTCTGCCAAGCTCAACATAGCAGATCGATTCACTTGCGCCCGGCGTTGTAACCGTCAGTTCCTGCGTCGCGGTATCCGTATAAGACGCGCACCCCGCCAAAAGGGCCGCAGTGGCGAAAGAGCATAAGAGACGGGGAAAAGACATGCGCATCATAATGGCTCCGGGCGAGAATTCGAACAGGGACTCGTTTTACGTGAATTTATCACGCGACTCCCGCCGAAGACAACCGTCCGCGTTTTTTATCAACGTCTTTAGGGGGCATTCACCTTGAAATCCAGAGCGTCCCCGCTTTTCGCCGCCGTGACGCGGACGGTTGCGCCGTCCGGAATCCCGCCGCGCAGAAGCATCTCCGCCAGACGGTTCTGGAGGCTTGTCTGGATGGTCCGTTTGAGCGGACGCGCGCCATAGGCCGGGTCGTATCCGTGATCGGCGAGCCATGCCCGCGCCTTGTCGTCCAGATCGAGCGTGATGTCCCGGTCCGCGAGTAATTTGCGCAAATGCGCGAGCTGAATGTCGACAATCCCGGTCATCTGACCACGGCTCAGGCGGCGGAACAGGAGAACCTCATCGAGACGGTTCAGGAATTCCGGACGGAAAGCCCGGCGCACGGCGTCCATGACCTGCCCGCGCACCGCCTCGATATCCTCGCCGTCTTTTTGCTGGACGAGATATTCCGCGCCGAGATTGGATGTCATGATCAGGACCGTATTGCTGAAATCCACTGTCCGGCCCTGTCCGTCCGTCAAGCGGCCGTCATCCAGAACCTGAAGCAAAATGTTAAAGACATCCGGATGCGCCTTTTCGACCTCGTCGAACAGGATGACCTGATACGGGCGGCGGCGGACGGATTCGGTCAGGGCGCCGCCTTCCTCATATCCGACATAGCCGGGCGGCGCGCCGATCATGCGGGCGACGGCGTGTTTTTCCATGTATTCGGACATGTCGAGCCGGACCATGGCCTGATCGTCGTCGAAGAGGAATTCGGCCAGAGCCTTCGTCAGTTCCGTTTTCCCGACACCGGTCGGGCCCAGGAACAGAAACGAGCCGATCGGCCGGCGCGGATCCTGAAGCCCCGCGCGGGATCTCCGGACGGCATTCGAGACCGCCGTGACGGCTTCGTCCTGCCCGACGACGCGGGCGCGGAGTTTATCCTCCATCGTCAGGAGTTTTTCCCGCTCTCCCTCCAGCATCTTGTCGACGGGAATTCCCGTCCATTTGCTGACGATCCCGGCGATATCGTCTTCCGTAACCTCTTCGTTGATCAGGTTCTTCTGCGCGATGTTTTCAGCATCCTGCAGCTTGCGCTCGAGCTCCGGGATCGTGCCGTATTTCAACTCACTGGCCTTGCCCCAGTCTCCGGCCCGCTCGGCGTGTTCGAGCTCAAGGCGCGCCCGGTCGAGCGTCTCCTTGTCCTTTTGAGCCGTATTCAGCTTTTCTTTTTCGGATCGCCACTGCGCCGTCAGATCCGCCGATTCGGCCTCAAGGCGCGAAAGGTCTTTTTCCAGAGTTTTCAGGCGATCCTTTGAGGCTTTATCGCTTTCTTTTTTCAGGGCTTCCCGCTCGACTTTGAGCTGGACGATCCTGCGGTCGAGTTCGTCGATTTGCTCGGGCTTGCTGTCGACCTGCATCCGCAGGCGCGAGGAGGCCTCGTCGACGAGGTCGATGGCCTTGTCCGGCAGGAAGCGGTCCGTGATATAGCGGTTCGACAGGGTCGCCGCCGCGACAATGGCCGCGTCTGTAATCCTCACGCCGTGATGGACTTCGTACTTCTCTTTCAGGCCGCGCAGGATCGAGATCGTATCCCCGACGGTCGGTTCTGAAATAAAGACCGGCTGAAACCGGCGGGCAAGCGCCGCATCTTTTTCAATATGCTTGCGGTATTCGTCCAGCGTCGTTGCGCCCACCATATGCAGCTCGCCGCGGGCAAGCGGGGGCTTGAGCATATTCGAGGCGTCCATGGCTCCGTCCGCCTTCCCCGCCCCTACGAGCGTATGCATTTCATCCAGAAACAGAACGATCTCTCCGGCGGCGGCGGCGATTTCATCCAGAACGGCTTTCAGACGTTCCTCGAATTCGCCCCGGAATTTCGCCCCGGCAATCAACGCGCCGAGATCAAGAGCCATGAGCCGCTTGTTTTTCAGGCTTTCCGGGACGTCGCCGTTGACGATCCGCAGGGCCAGCCCTTCGATGATCGCCGTTTTCCCGACACCCGGCTCCCCGATCAGGACCGGATTGTTTTTCGTTCGGCGGGAGAGCACCTGAACCGTGCGGCGAATTTCCTCGTCCCGGCCGATCACGGGATCGAGTTTTCCGGCGCGCGCCGCCTCGGTCAGGTCCCGCGCATATTTTTTCAGGGCCTCGAACTGGCCTTCGGCATTCGGCGAGTCGGCCGTGCGGCCCTTGCGGTGCTGGTTGATCGACTGATTGAGCTTTGCAGGCGTTACATTGCAGTTATGCAGAATGTCGGAAACTTCGGCCGTGCGGGCCATCACCATGGCCTGCAAAATACGCTCCGCCGTGACATAGGAATCTCCGGCTTTTTCCGCGAGTTGCTCCGACTGATCCATCAGTTTGGCCAGATCCCCGGAGATCCGCAGTTGTCCCGATCCGGGACCGTGGACTTTCGGGAGCTTTGCCAGCGCACGATCCGTCTCGGTTTTCAGGAGATTCACATCCCCGCCTGCCGCGCGGACGAGGTTGACCGACAGGCCGTCCTCGTCGTCGAGCATGACTTTTAAAAGATGCTCGGGCTCAAGCGACTGGTGGTCCGAACGCATCGCCAGCGTTTGTGCCGCCTGCAAAAGCGATTTTGTTTTTTCTGTGAGTTTATCGAAGTTCATGCCCTCCCCTCCGGTTAATAATAAGCACAATTCCAGTCAGTTAGAGTGTTTATGCGTTATATGATATATAGCCTTTCCGGCGCGAAAAACCAGAGGCAAGATTCTGTCTAATTCAGAATAATTTTCATTCTCTGCAGAATTTGTTATGATGCGGCCAATTAAAAAAAGGCTCGGCATAAAGTAAGCCGGGGAGTAACGTATGCACAAACTCGAACCTGAATGATCGGAGTGAACGCCATGAGTTACATAGACGATCAGGAGACCCAAAAAGCCAATCTGGATTATATCCGGACCTCGATGAACGAACCCCTCCTTGAGCGCGGCCATGAACAGCAGCTTGCTATTCTCTGGCGCGACCACGGAGATGAAAAAGCCCTGCACGAGCTGGTCCGCTCCTATACGCGGCTGGTCGTGTCGATCGCCTCCAAATTCCGGCATTACGGCCTGCCGATGGGCGATCTTATTCAGGAAGGCAATATCGGCCTGATGCAGGCTGCGGCCCGTTTCGAGCCGGAGCGGAATTTGCGCTTCTCGACCTATGCGTCGTGGTGGATCCGCTCTGCCATTCAGGATTACGTCCTTCGGAACTGGTCGATCGTCCGGACCGGGACGACGGCCGCGCAGAAATCCCTGTTTTTCAATCTGCGCCGGCTTCGCGCCAAAATCGGCGGCGCACAGGACACCAGCGGTGCCGCGATGGACGACGAAACCCGCGAAAAGATCGCCAAGAAGCTCAACGTCAATCTGAAAGACGTTCGGGATATGGAGATGCGCCTTGGCGGCGGGGATCAATCCCTGAATGCCCGGATCGGCGAGGACGGCGACGACGAATGGCTCAGCCTGATGCCGGATTCCGGTCCCGGACCGGAAGAGATCGTTACCGGCATGAAAGACGCTACGACCCGCTCGGAATGGCTTGAATCCGCGCTGAACGCGCTCAGCGACCGGGAGCAGAAAATCATCCGCGACCGACACCTGACGCAAGAAACCGTCACGCTCGAAGACCTCGGCAAAGAGCTTGGCGTCAGCAAAGAGCGCGTCCGGCAGCTTGAGCAGCGCGCAATGACGAAAATGCGGGACGAACTCGTCCGGCATGTCGACAGCCCGGCGGATTTGTTTAACTGAGACATGACCCGGCGAGACAAGCTGAACGGCCTTTTCATTGGCATGATCCTTTTCGTTTTCTGGATGTTTCCGGGAGGCTCCGCTCTTGCGTCCCCGGCGTCCCCGGCTTTCCCGGACGATTCTCCACTTGTCGAGAGCGGCATTTCGCGCATTGAGATCCTTGTCGATCCGTTGACCGCGATCCTGGAAGACGGGCGCATTATTCATCTGGCCGCGCTCGACATCCCGGATTATTACGGCGGGCAGGACGCACAGGAAAGCGCGCACGCGCCCGCCCACGCCACAGCGGCCCTGACGAAGCTCAAGGAAGACTTCGAGGGCGAAGAGGTCCGGGTTTATGCGTTCTCAGGCGGGCGGCAGGCCCGCCTTAACCGGATGGGCCATCTGCCTGCCCATATCGTCCGCGTTCGGGATCGTCTCTGGGCGCAGGGGCTCCTTCTCTCCGAAGGGCTCGCCCGGGTGCGGACTTTGCCGGACACCGCCTTCCTCGCCCCGCAGATGTACCAGCTTGAACGCGGCGCGCGTGAGAGCGGAAAAGGGCTTTGGGCCGACCCGGCCTATCAGGTCCTTGCGGCGCCGTTTCCTCAAGAGACCCGGGCCTACCGTTTTGTCATCGCCGAGGGAACCGTCCGGAATACGGCTAGCGTTCGGAACCGGGTGTACCTGAATTTCGGCGAAGACTGGAGAACGGATTTTACTGTTTCCATCCCGCCTGCTGCGCTGCGCCGCTTTGAAGAGGCCCGCCTCGATCCGCTTTCCCTCGCGGGCCGGAAACTCCGCGTTCACGGCTGGCTGGAGTCTTACAATGGCCCCTATATCGAGATCGACCACCCTGCCCGGCTCGAGATCCCTTCCCCTTCCGGCGATCAGGTCACAGTCTATACGACGGACGATCCTGCCGGGGCCGGAGCCGGCTATATCGCCGTCACGCCGGGAGAATGAGAAAATTGTCAAAATCTTCCCTATGCGTCAGCCAGTTTTCATCACATTCAAACGAGTTGAAGAGTTGAGCGCTCTGAATAAAAAAACAGCAGCAAAGCCGGAATGCGCATAGTCAATATCAGGTCAACAAGCCAGTTCATACACAATGTCGATGGAATGCTGGCGTAATGGACTGTACGAGTTACAAATATTAACCTGAAGACAGGTCAGCTTTCATCGTTTCAGGTTTTAATTGTGTTCCAATTAAGCCCAAATTTATGAAGGTATTTACTTAAACGATCAGCGTCATTAGCCACTTTCTTTTTTGTTCTGGTGCTGGAAAAAAGCTTTCGCCCCGCTGCACTTAGGGAGTTTTCATTTCGGCAAACCTCGATGACGTTAGCAAGCTGAACACGATCAAAAAGGTCAATATCATCAATTTGATCCTGAGACAGTACACTTACAAGTATTTTCGTCGTGCTTTCCTTGGATGAAGAATGCCAAAGCGTTTTAAGTCGCTCAATCTCATCTGTGACTTCTGCAATCCTTATACGCCCACCATCTGCTAAAGTTGCCATGCGGTTGATTGAGGCTGACAAGTCACGAAAATTTGCCGACCATAGTGCTTTGCTGGATAAACAGAATTTCTGATATTTATCACGTGCTTCCTTGTTAAAAGTTATGTTCTGTGCATTTTCCTGAGAATATTTTTTCAGTTCGTACTCTATGTTTGGTTCAATATCTTCACGTCGATCTTTCAATCCGGGTAAATGGTAGGTCCAGAGGTTAAGTCGAGCCAACAGGTCTTCTCTGAAATTTCCTGCGGAAACCTCTTGTGAAAGATCTTTGTTGGTTCCAGCTAAAAGCTGAAAATCACTACTCACTTCTCTATCCGAGCCAACAGGAAGAAATTTTTTTTCTTCAATGGCCCTTAAAATCATAGCTTGTTCATCTAAACCAAGCTCACCAATCTCATCCAAAAATAATACGCCTCTATTGGCTGAGGAGAGCAAACCTGAACGTTCACTAACCGCTCCGGTAAATGCTCCTTTCTTGTGCCCAAACAAAGCAGACATTGCACTATCGCCTTTTAACGTGGCACAGTTGACTTCAACAAATGAGCCGTCCATTTGGTGGCGCAGCTTCTTCAAATCATATATGCGTCTCGCGAGTTGAGATTTTCCTGCCCCTGTTGGTCCCATCAACAAAACAGGCGATTTTGTTTTGATCACAACCTTTTCAATCTGGTCAATCATGTCATTGAAGGCTTTGCTTCGGGTCTGAATTCCAGACTTTAAGAAAGAGGCTGCTTGCTCCTGTTCACTTTCAAATCTTTGAGCAATCAGGTCATATTTTGAGAGATCAAGGTCAATAATACTATATCTCCCGGCGCCATCTTCCTGTTTCTTGGGTGGTGAGGATTGCAGAAGCTTTGCAGGAAAATAACGCGCTTCGGTGAGAAGGAACATACAAATTTGAGCCACATGCGTTCCCGTTGTTAGGTGCATGAAATATTCCTCATGCTCTAAATCAAAATCATAGTTTAAAGAGAAATCGTGAAGCGCACTGTAAACTTCTTCAAAATCCCAAGGGTTGTTTAAATTGACCTTATGAAGATTAACTTTAGTCTCCGGCGAAATCTGTTCTATATCTTTAATAAGCAAATCAGCCAAAGCTTGGTCTTTATCATCTATCAGCAGTTCAAGACGATTGACCAACATGTCTTCATGCTGACACAGACTTACAGTCGGCCGCCATTTTTGCCAGCGTTTTAAATCTTTTGTGCTGCCGTCAAGTGTTGTGCCTATAAAACTGATTACGACCATATCTCAACCTTATTAAAAATTATAATATACTATAATATATTATAAATTATTTAGATATGTTTTTGAAGTACGTATGAGCAATTAAAAAATAAATCATTTTATTACAGTGATTTATAATGAATTTTTTAATCGTGCCAAAACTGGCACGGCTGTTGCTATTAGATATATCAAATAAAATGTTATGATCGTATTTTGAAGGAGTAAAAAATGTTGAAGATTATTGGAGAGCACGAAGAGAAGACCATTGCTCAGGCGCACAATGTTTTGGCCAAAGGCGCAGATAAGTTTATTTTATGCGCAGATGGGCATCTTGGCTATGGTCATCCTATTGGCGGGGTCGCAGCTTATAAGGACAGGATTTCAATCTCAGGGGTTGGTTTTGATATCGCTTGCGGCAATATGGCTGTAAAGCTGCCAGTAAAGGCTTCAGATATTAAAGACTGGGAAAGGGTTGGCGGTGAGATTGCGAGAACAATTTCTTTTGGCGTCGGACGTAACAATGAAACCCCTGTTGAAGCGGAGTTTCTTGATACAGAAGCGAACTGGGATAATGAAGCCTTGAAGGACTTAAAGGATTTAGCCGCAGGACAGCTTGGTACTGTGGGTTCAGGAAACCATTATGTTGATGTGTTTAAAGATCAAGACGATTTTGTCTGGATCGGTGTACATTTCGGAAGCCGAGGTCTAGGCCATAAATCAACAACTCATTTTTTGAAAAAACTGGGCGCAAGTGATGGAATGGATGCTGATCCCTGCCTCGTTGATATGAACAGCGATATTGGTCAGAATTATTTTGAAGCTATGACATTGGGCGGAAAATACGCCTATGCTGGTCGGGAGTGGGTTTGCAAAACTGTTGCCGGCATCATTCAAGGCAATGATGAGTATATTGACGAAGTTCATAATCATCACAATTTTGCCTGGATTGAAGAGCATGGCGGCGACAAGTATTATGTGGTTCGCAAAGGCTCAACTCCTGCTTTTCCAAACCAACGCAGCTTTATTGGATCAAACATGTCTGATGTTAGTGTCATCGTGCGTGGCCTTGATACACCAGAGGCAAAAGAGAATTTATACTCTACTGTTCATGGTGCAGGCCGTATTTTATCGCGCACTCAGGCTGCGGGTCGTAAAAGATGGAAAAAAGGCAAGGTCATCAAGATTAGTGAAGGCCTTATAAATGAAGATGATATGCGCAAAAAAGTTGCTAAAAAAGGTGTACATCTTTTCGGTGGCGGTGCTGATGAAGGCCCTGATTGCTACAAAAAGCTTGATGAGGTTTTAGCATTTCACAAAGACAGCGTTGAAGTTGAAACCCGCCTTACACCGATTATTGTTTGTATGGCAGGCTCTAACGAATTTGACCCATACAAGGATTAAGGAATATTAGAAATGAGTATTGAAGCAGTCATAATTGATGGTTCTGAAGGTGAAGGCGGCGGACAAGTTCTACGTTCTTCCCTTTCCCTGTCCATGATTACAGGCAGACCATTTAAAATTAAGAACATCCGTTCAGGACGAAAAAAGCCGGGATTGATGCGCCAGCACTTAACGTGCGTTAAAGCTGCTGCTGAAATCTGCAATGCTAAAATCAATGGTGCAGAACCTGGTTCGCAGGAGCTTTTCTTTGTTCCAGATGAAGTGAAGAGTGGGGAATATCATTTCCCCATTGGCACTGCCGGAAGTACCAGTCTTGTAGCGCAAACCGTTATACCTGCTTTGATGCTGGGCGATGCCCCTTCAAAAATCGTTTTGGAAGGGGGAACGCATAACATGCGTGCTCCAACATTTGATTTTTTACAGCATAGTTTTTTGCCGGTACTCAAAAAAATGGGAGTGGATATTCAAGCGGCTTTGCACAGTTACGGTTTTTATCCGGCTGGTGGTGGTAAGGTCGAGTTTGAAATTCAGCCTGTTAAAAAGCTAAAACCGGTTGAACTGTTGAAACGCGGTCAGGCAAAAGGCCTCTCGGCAGAGGCGTTTTTTGCCAATCTATCCATTGATATTCCGCAACGTGAACTGAGGGTTGTTGGCGATGTTATGGGCTGGCCTGAAGAGAGCCTTCATATTCGCCAGATTAAAAAAAGCGCAAGCTCAGGCAATGTTGTGTCTTTAAAGCTTGAACACGACAACATAACAGAAATAGTTGCTGCTTTTGGAAAGCCGGGCGTTAAATCTGAGGACGTTGCGCAACAAGCCTGTGATGAGGCAAATGACTATTTGGGCAGTAAAGCTGTTGTGGGCGTGCATTTGGCAGATCAGCTTTTATTGCCAATGGCTTTGGCGGGCGAGGGAAAATTTACAACGCTTTCTCCAAGCCAGCATACGAGGACGAATATCGGAGTCACCAAGATGTTTGTTCCTTGTGATATTAGCGTGGAGCAGGTGAGTGATGCGTTGTGGCAAATAAGCATAACAAATTAAGGTAATTTATTGACTATGAAACGGAATAACAACTAAAATGGAGCTTGAGGCTATGGTGATCCTTCCTTCTGTATAAACAAGACCGTGACCCAAAACGCGATAGCTGTGAGCTATGCGCAAGGGTCACTCTCTTCTAATCAGGGTCACCAATTTCCTCTTTAATTTTAAAATGAAAAACACAATCTTCTTAAAACGGAAAAACAAACTCATCATAGATGCTGGAAACAGCAAGCTAGTACCCCGCTTCATTTAAGTTGACGTTCGACTAAGTTAATGATTCACTTTCCTTGTTGAGCCAGCAACAATGGGAGAGAGAAATGGCCGGGACGCGCAGTGTGAAGAAATACGTTGTCAAACTGACCCGTGAGGAACGGGATTATCTTGAAAAGATCATCGGCAAAGGTCACGACTCCGCAGGACGCCTTGGCAAGGCCCGGATATTGTTGAAAGCGGATGAGGGCTGGAAGGACGAGCAGATTGTCCTGGCTCTGGAGACCAGCCGTTCAACGGTGGAGCGTGTTAGAAAGCAGTTTGTTGAGGAAGGACTTGAGGTCGCGATCACTCGCAAGAAACGGGAAACGCCGCCCATTGCACCGATCTTTGATGGTGAGAAGGAAGCCCGCCTTGTTCAACTGGCCTGCTCGGAACCTCCTGAAGGGCACAGCCGCTGGAGCCTGCGCCTTCTGGAAGACAAAGTCGTCGAACTGGGCATTGTGGAAAAAGCCTCCGACAGTACGATCGGGCGTGTTTTTAAAAAAACGAACTTCAGCCTCACCGCCGGAAACAATGGGTAATTCCGCCAAAGGATAATGCCGCCTTTGTCGCGGCCATGGAGGACATCCTTGAAGTTTACACCCGTCCGCGCGATCCGGCCCGTCCCCTTGTGTGCCTCGACGAAGCGACAAAGCAGCTTGTGAAGGAAACGCGCACACCCATCCCTATGGAACCGGGCCGACCGGCACGCGTGGATTATGAGTATGAGCGCCGCGGCACGGCTAATCTGTTCATGATCTTCGCACCACTGGAAGGCTGGCGGCACGTCAAAGTCACAGAACGTCATGCAGCCGAAGATTATGCCAAGATCCTCAAAGAATTAAGCGACGTTCACTTCCCACAGGCCGAAAAAATCCTGTTGGTGCAGGATAATCTGAACACACATTGCCCGGCCTCGCTCTACCGGACATTCCTCCCGGAGGAAGCGCGACGGCTTGTGGAACGGTTTGAATGGCATTTCACACCCAAACACGGCTCGTGGCTCGATATGGCCGAAACAGAACTCAGCGTTCTGTCCTCGCAATGCCTGAACCGCCGCATCCCCGAAAAGGAAACGCTTGCCGCCGAAGTGCAAGCATGGCAAGAATACCGCAACAAGCACAACGCAACCGCCAATTGGCAATTTCGTACGCAAGATGCCCGCATCAAGCTAAAACGACTGTACCCGGCAATTTAGATGAATCGGGGTACTAG